>JALSJD010000216.1 GCA_026989535.1 Cyclobacteriaceae bacterium | reverse complement strand
GATGACCTTGTTTTACAAAAACTCTGCAACGAAATGAACCTAACCAAAACCATTTTTCCCGACTCAAATCTCGTGATTTTCTTTAAAATGGTCTCATCTTAAATCCCTTGAGGTCAGTTGTTCTGAACTTGGGAACAATAAAAAACCGCTTTTTGCCTTTTCAAACAGGCACTAATTAAGCGTGTGGCAGATGAATGTAAATTCCCTAAAAATGATTTGAAAACATTAATTTCCTCACCCGAACCTATTGGATCTTTTGGAGCTCTTTCTGAAAGCCAAAAAAAAATGTATATGTATAATATTTGCGAATTAATGACCTTAATTCATATCGACCAACATAAGAAATTGCTTTGTCAACAAGTGGCTTATGATTTAGATTACGACAGCAATCAACTGAATGTAATAGTAGAGAGGTTTCAAAATAAAGACCAATTGCAATTTGGTTAATTTTGTATTAAAAAATTACTCTACCCTTTGCCAAACTTCTATCATATAGGTAGAGTCAATTTCATTAAACTCACCAGTTGAAGGGTTCAGTGTTAATGATTTTACATAGCCCTCAATAGTCCACTGTTTACCTTTAAAACTATAAGTAAACGAGGTTTGTGTGCCCGGGATACCAGAACCGGCAGGATACCAAAAATCAGTTTTTTCATAATAATTTTTTTTGTCAAAACGATAGGTTCCTCCTCCCATGCCTACTACAGCTCCATTTTCCGGATTATAAGAGCACCACGAAAAGTGTGATTTAGTTATATTCTTAATGTAATTCATAAATTCAGGCACTTCAGATAAATCATCTCCTGTGCCGTATCTATATTTTAACAGTTTCCAGGAGCCTTCAAATTTAGATTTTTCTTTGTCAGCACCATTGTTTGGTGCTCCAATAAATACAAGGGCTAATACAAAAATAAGTGCTTTCATGTTGATTGGGTTAAAATGCAATTATTAAGCTATTAAGATAGCGTTTCTCTTTAAATAATACAAGAAATTTAAGTCTTATTAATTTTTTAGTTAGATTCTAAATTTCATTAATCATGGCAAAATTTTGTAAAACAAAGGAGGAGTTAACAACTTATGTTTGCATCCAATAATTAGTAAACTACTATGGCTAAAATAAAAACCTTTCCTGTTACTGGCATGTCGTGTGCGGCATGTGCCACAAGCATAGAGAAGGCACTTAACGATGCCAATGGAGTGGCTAAAGCAGAAGTTAATTATGCAAATTCGAGTGTTAAAATTGAATTTGAACAACTGGATTTAGCACCAGAGAGCCTTAAAGCTTCACTAAACGGCCTTGGCTACGATATGATTGTGGAAGAAGAGGAGGATGAAGCGTTGGCCGAAGCGGAGAAACAGCAAGCGGCTGAGCTTAAAATATTAACAAACCATACCATTGGAGCAGCAGTATTTACCATTCCTATTATGGTAATTGGTATGTTTATTCCCAACCTGCCTTTTGCCAACTGGATTATGATGGCACTCACTATACCCGTATTGGCTGTGTTTGGCAAACGATTTTTTGTGAGTGCTGTTAACCAGCTCAAGCATAAAACCACTAATATGGATACACTTGTTGCCTTAAGTACAGGCATCGCGTTTATATTTAGCTTGTTCAATACCGTTTACCCTAAGTTTTGGCTAGATAAAGGTATGGAGGCTCATGTGTATTTCGAAGCTTCTGCTGCTATTATTGCTTTTATTTTGGTAGGTAAGCTATTAGAGGAAAAAGCGAAATCAAATACTTCTTCTGCCATTAAAAAACTAATTGGCTTGCAACCAAAAGAGGTTACCCTTATTTTAACAGATGGATCCGAAAAAATTATATCAATTAAAGATGTAGCAGTGGGAGATGTGTTGCTTGTAAAACCTGGTGATAAAATACCTGTAGATGGAACGGTTACTTTGGGCACTTCAAACATTGATGAAAGCATGATAAGCGGAGAGCCTATCCCTGTTCAAAAATCAGCAACCGACCCTGTATATGCTGGTACCATCAATCAATCAGGTAGTTTTCAGTTTAAGGCTGATAAGGTGGGCAGCGAAACTATTTTGGCACATATTATTAAAATGGTACAAGAAGCCCAAGGCAGCAAAGCACCAGTACAAGCAATGGTTGACAAAGTAGCTGCTGTATTTGTGCCTTCCGTGTTGGCAATAGCCGTTATAACTTTTGCAGCTTGGATGATATTTGGCGGAGATCAAGCTTTTTCCCATGCACTTTTAGCAGCTGTTACGGTATTAGTAATTGCCTGCCCATGTGCGCTGGGTTTGGCAACACCTACTGCCATAATGGTGGGTGTGGGTAAAGGAGCAGATAATAATATATTGGTAAAGGATGCAGAAAGTTTAGAAAGAGCTCATCTAATTAACACCTTAGTGTTAGACAAAACAGGTACCATTACCGAAGGAGCACCAAGTGTTATTATTGAATACTGGCTAGATGAAAATAACAAGAACAAAGCAATACTAGCTAGCATTGAGTCTCAATCCGGTCACCCACTGGCAAGTGCCATTACAGCAAAATATGGCAGTTTTAAATTAGAAGAAGAAACTAATTATTCTATTGAAGATTTACCGGGTAAAGGAGTTACAGCTATTACTAATAACCAGAGTTACTTTATTGGCAATAAACGTCTGATGGAAGAGGCTGAAATTACCCTTCCAGACGAAGCAATAGAAAAGGCAGCAACTTGGCAAGCAGCAGCAAATACAGTGGTGTATTTTTCGGATGGGGAAAATTTAATTGGGATTTTTGCAATAGCAGATCCTATTAAAGCATCATCTCAAGAAGCAGTAAAGGTGATGCAAAGCAAAGGCGTTGAAGTGATAATGCTTACCGGAGATAATGAGCAAACAGCCAAAGCAGTCTCACAACAAATAGGAATAACCCATTACAAAGCACAAGTAATGCCTTCTGAGAAAGCTTTGTTTATTAAGGAGTTGCAAGCAGAGGGTAAAATGGTAGCAATGGTAGGCGATGGCATTAATGATGCCGAAGCCTTGGCCTTGGCAGATATTAGCATTGCCATGGGCAAGGGCTCAGATATTGCCATTGATGTGGCAAAAATGACCTTAATTTCTTCCGATTTAATGACCATCCCCAAAGCCTTGGCATTATCTAAACAAACGGTAAATGCAGTTAAGCAGAACCTATTTTGGGCATTTATTTATAATTTAATTGGCATACCCATTGCGGCAGGGGTATTATACAGTTTTAATGGGTTTTTATTAAACCCAATGATTGCCGCAGCAGCTATGGCTTTTAGTTCTGTATCGGTAGTGCTAAACAGCTTACGTGTAAAATGGAAACCTTTAACATAAATATATAAAATCATGACAAAGACATTAACGTATAAAACAAACATTAAGTGCAATGGATGTATAGCAGCCATTACACCTCTTTTTGAGAAAAGCAAAACCATTAAAAAATGGTCGGTTGATTTAGAAAGCGATGATCGAATTTTAACTGTTGACCTAGAAGGTGGCGAAGCTAGTGAAGTTGAAAGCCTCGTAAAAGAGGCCGGTTACGAAGCAGAGGTGATGGTCTAAATCATTTCTTAATTAAGGATAGAAAAGCACCGCTAAATAGCGGTGCTTTTCTCGTTTTAAATGCTTATTTTTAAAGAATGTAAATAACAAAAGAAGCGATACAAATATTGAGGATAAAGCTGATATTCATCATATTTTATGAGGGTTATCTTCAAGTAGTTTTGCATCTTTACAAAAGAGATTTAACGTATATAATTATCGCTGCTATGAAACAAAAATCAGGTAAACAAAGTCCAAAATACCCAGGCAAAAGAATTACTACCAACGGAAATTTATTAGTATCAGATATTGAAGGACTAGTAGCTGAAGCAGGGGTTTTTTACCCCATCACTCCTTCTACAGAAATGGGGGAAAACTTCCAAAGCCTATATTCCAAAGGTAAATTAAATGCATTTGGCAAATCGCTTATGGCTATGGAAACCGAGGGCGAACACGCTGCCCAAGGGGGAGCCATTGCCATGTCTGTTACAGGCAAGCGTACCGTTAACTTTACTTCTGGGCAAGGGCTAGTGTATGGTTTGGAGCAATTTTACCATGCACCGGGCAAATTAAGCACTATGGTATTAGAAGTAGGCGCTAGAGCACTAACAAAACACGCGCTAAATGTGCATTGCGGCCATGACGACCTATATGCAACCCTTGATACCGGCTGGACAACCCTTTTTGCAAAAGATGCACAACAAGCAGTTGACCAAGCAATAATTTTACGAAAAGTAACCGAACTTTCGCTTAATCCTGGAATGAATGCACAGGATGGCTTTTTAACAACCCACCTAGAACGAACCTTCTTAATGCCTGAAGCCGCCTTAATTCGAGAGTTTTTAGGAGCACCTGACGATATAATAGCTACGCCAACAGAAGCGCAGCGCACCTTATTTGGCGAAACTCGCAGAAGAGTACCCATAATGATGGATTTAAAAAACCCTATTTTATTAGGGCCTGTTCAAAACCAAGAACATTATATGAATGGGGTTGCCGCCCGAAGAAATAATTTCTCTGAAGATATTTTAGGATTTTTGGAGAAATCGTACAAAGAATACGGGGAGCTAACAGGTCGTGAGTATGGGTTAATATCGGAGTATAATACCGAAGGAGCAGATACCATATTTATTGCGTTGGGCAGTGCTGCCGAAAATATTGAAGCGGCCGTTGACTACCTTAAAGAAACCAGAGGCGTTACGGTGGGTGTTGTGCATGTAAATGTAATCCGCCCTTTTCCCGAAAAAGCAATTATAGAAGCTTTAAAAGGCAAAAAAAATGTAATAATACTTGAGCGTACCGATGAGCAATTGGCGGGCGAAAACCCATTAACCAGAGATATAAAAGTAGCATTGAGCAAAGCTGAAGAAAACTTCTATCATAATTCTCATACTGGTTTGCCTACACTCAACCCTGCTACTGAAATGCCTATTATAAATACAGGAGTTTACGGTTTAGGGTCAAGAGATTTTCGTCAGGAGCATATAATTGGGGCGTACGATTATGCGAAAGGAACAATCTCTCGCCAAGATGGGAAAAACATAAACGATGGCGAACCATTCTTTTATTTAGGAATAGATCATCCTTATGCCGTTATTTCTAACGAAACTCCTTCGGGTTTACCACAAGGCTCTATTGCCGTAAGGTTACACTCCATTGGTGGCTGGGGTATGATAACTACCGGCAAAAACTTGGGAATGATTTTAGGTGAATTTTCCACTTACATTGCCGAAAGGGATGGCAGGTTTAATGAAGACGGCTCGCACGAGGAAGTAATTAACATTAGTGCCAATCCAAAATATGGCTCTGAAAAAAAAGGGTCTCCTACCAATTATTTTATGGTGGCTGCCCCTGAACGAATTAAAGTAAACTGCGATTTACAACATGTAGATGTGGTACTTTGTTGCGATCCCAAAGCATTTTTACACACCAACCCACTGCAAGGACTCCGCAAAGGAGGTTCTTTTGTATGGGAATCTAACGAACATAATTCTGATGATGCTTGGAAACGAATTCCTAAAAAATACAGGCAAGAAATTATTGATAATGAAATTAAGCTCTACGGACTAAATGGATTTGAAATAGCTGCCCAAGCAACCGACCGCGAAGATTTGCAAACAAGGATGCAAGGCAACTCATTCTTAGGTGCATTTTTTGGAGTGTCTCCTTTCCTAAAAAATTATAGCATTCCCAAAGAAGAATTCTTATCTACCGTTAAGAGCCAATACGAGCATAAATTTGGTCGTTTTGGCGAAGCCGTGGTTGCTTCTAATATGATGGTGATGACCGAAGGCTTTGAAAAAGTGTTTGAAATTAAACATGGAAATGTAAATGATAAAGATAGCTCTGGTTTCTTGGGCAACATTATTACTCCTTGCGAAGTAGAACTGAATAAAAAGCCAACAAATGCCAGCTCAAAAGACCCCCTGTTTCAAATGGAAACATTTGATAAAGAATTTAGAGCCGACTTAGGGTATCATCAGCCTTCTTCTGTACTCTCTTCGGTAGGTATGATGGCATCGGGTACGGGCAGTACCGCCAGCAAATACGTGGCACGTAGAGAGGTGCCAGTATATATTCCTGAAAATTGCACACAATGTATGGAGTGTATCGTGGCATGCCCAGATACCGCTATGCCTAACACCGCACAAGATATTTCTACCATTTTACGTACTACCATTCGTAGTTATGTAACCGATGGGGCCATTAAAAAAGAGCTTCTTTCTAAGCTGCCAGAGTTAGAAACTGCAGTTAGGCAAGAGATGATTAACAAAGCAGCCATTAAAGGAGATGACACTAAATTTGGAGTTATTATAATGGACAAACTGGTAAACTTAAAACTCATTGAGGAGAACTCAGAAACCTTTACAGAAATGGAGCAAATTTTGGCTAAATTGCCTATTGCTTTTCATAATGTAAAAGGAATATTTGGCAGCAAAGAGAAAAAAGAACCAGGCGAAGGTGGAATTTTTAGTATTTATATAAACGATTTATGCAAAGGTTGTGCAGCCTGTGTGACAGCTTGTGGCTCGCACGAAGCCTTAAAAATGGCACCTGAAACAGAAGAAATTCATACAGATTACAAATCGGCCATCAACTTTCTTGATTTGTTGGGCAATACGCCTAAAAAATATTTAGGCAAATACGACCCTGCTAACCCAGAAGAAGCCAAAGCAGCGATGCTTAAATTTCACTTAATGCTGCGTTCGCAATACGAAGCACTTATGTCGGGCGATGGAGCTTGTGCCGGATGTGGCGAAAAATCGATTCTACATGCGGTTGCTTCATTAACGGAAGCTATGATGCGGCCTATTTTTCATCGTAAGGCTGAACGTTTAACTGTAAAAGCCGATGACCTCGAATCAAATGGGAAAACTGTTTTAAAAGCATTAAAAGATAAAGATGCCAAAATGTATGATTTATTTAGGCAAGCAATTTTGCATCTTGTAATGGGCATTGCAGGTACAGATGAGCATGAAACTAAAGCAAGAATAGAAGCTGAATTTAAGGGGACAGATACAGAGTTAATGGAGGCTTTGGTGGCTGTTTTAAGGCAGGATGCTCATAATTTAAAAGAGTTACAAACAATAGAAGGAAGAATGCCAAACGGTATGTCGGCCATGGCAATGACAGCCCATACGGGTTGTAATACCGTGTATGGCTCAACTCCTGCAAACACACCACATCCTTACCCATGGATGAATTCACTCTTTCAAGATGGGGCTACCATTGGCTGGTTAATTGGCGAAAGTTTTATTAACGACCACGCCCGTATGTCAGTTATTCCAGAGAGGCTGGCTAATTATATACTCGAAGGTTTTAGTAAGCCATTTACAAATGACGGCTATTTTGGATATGCCCATTTTACTGATATGGATATGACCGACCTTGAGATTCACGAGTTGCCTAAAGTATGGGCGATTGGTGGCGATGGAGCTATGGGCGATATTGGGTATCAGAATGTATCTAAAGTAATTATGCAAAACCGGCCTAATGTTAAAATGCTCTTATTAGATACACAAGTATATTCTAATACAGGCGGTCAAAATTCCGAATCATCACCTATGACTGGCGGTTTTGATATGAATCAATTTGGGGCAGCTTCTCAAGGCAAGCACACGGAGCGTAAATCGGTAGCCGAAACTTTTATTTCGGGTCACGGGTCGCCTTATGTAGCGCAAGTTTCGTTGGCAAATAGTGGTAGTTTGTATAAATCTATTATTGATGGGCTGCACTATAGAGGCACTGCATTTTACCAAACTTATACTTCGTGTATGCCGGAGCACGGCATTCCGGATTATGCGGCCGAAATTCAAGCATTACGAATTAGAGACAGTAGAGGTATGCCGGAGTTTATCTTTAATCCTGCACAAGGCGAAACCTATTTTGATGCGTTAAATGTTAAAGCAAATCAATCGTATCAAACGGATTGGGCTACTAAAATGGCTCCGGTTACTAAAAAGCGGTACACCTACACAGTAGCACATTGGGCATTTACCGAAGCTCGATTCAGGCTTCATCATAAAAAAGTAAAAGCAGAGGTGGTTAAAAATATGATCCTGTTAGAAGATAAAATTGACCTTATTACGATGGACGATATTATTAACAGAAGGCATACGGATGCAACACATCGTTCGTTTATCCCAAATTTTGAAGTATATGCTATTGATTATGATGATAATGGCAAGGAGGTTTACCATACATTATCAACTCAAATGGTTGTATTTGTAGTTGAACGAAGAAAAGCCTGGAGGCTATTGCAAAGCAAAGCAGGAATAATTAGCATTGACTATCAACGCCAAAAAGACTTGATTTCTAAAATTGATAAAGAAGGAAAGTCTATTGAAGAAGCTTTAACTGAGCTTGAAAATGCTTAATATTACTTCTAAACGTCATCCCTGCGGAGGCAGGGGTCTATTAAAATGATCCCTCTCAGAGTCTCTCGAAGAGGACTCTGAGAGTATATGACAGGCATAATTATGAACAACTTAGCACTGGAAAAGCTCATTAATGAAGCCAACTTACTTTTAGTAAGAGCGGAGGATGAGTTGGAAAAGCCTCAAAAAGAAATGGTTCCTTTTGCAGCTTGTCAAACGGCTAAATTGTCTATACTTAAATTATTACAAGCGTATTTGGCAAAAAATAAAATGGAAGTAGATACCTCTGATAGCTTAGTGCACTTGTATAATAAATGCAAAAAATATAATAGTGCATTTATCAATATCAATATTCAAAAAATGGGGTGTGTTTCGGGCACACATTGCAGTATGGAAGAATACTGTATGGAGCCACAATACGTAACCGAGTGTGTGGGTTGGGCAAAAGATATTCGCACGTTGCTTTATCAACCATAAGGTAGATTTAACATATTAACTGGTGTTACAAAAACCCACTTATGTCATTCCTGCGCAGGCAGGAATCTGTAAATATGGGGAAGTAATAATTATTAAAAAGGAGGCAATTTTATCATTTGTTATCTTTTAAAGCAACTTGCACGGCAGGTTCCTGCCTGCCTTCGCAAAGCTATGGCGAAGCAAGGCCTGCGCAAGAATAACGGTCTTTATTTTGTTTTGCGTAACATCAGAAATTCAAAGGCTGATTGATAATTCAATCAGCCTTTCTTGTTCTATATAATTCAATAATAGTAGCTTTGTTGTTAAGTATAATCAAGTAGAAAAATGAGCAATAATTTTGGAATAAAAGAAGCACTCGAAGTGCTTGGTGTAAAGCAACATAATGCGGGTGTTTCAACAGGTGCAAACTGGTTAGAAGCAGGCAGTAATAAATTAGTTTCAGTTTCTCCTGCCGATGGCAAAGAAATTGGAACGGTAACCGAAGCTACTGCCGAAGAGTACGATGCAGTAGTTAAAAAAGCAGAAGAAGCCTTTAAGCAATGGAGAATGGTGCCTGCTCCTAAAAGAGGAGAGGTGGTGCGCCAGATAGGATTGGCATTACGTAAATACAAAGAGCCTTTAGGCAAATTGGTTTCGTACGAAATGGGAAAATCTTACCAAGAAGGATTAGGCGAAGTGCAAGAAATGATTGACATCTGCGATTTTGCCGTAGGGTTATCGCGCCAATTACACGGTTTAACAATGCACTCCGAACGACCTAACCACAGAATGTACGAGCAATACCATCCATTAGGAGTGGTGGGTATTATTTCTTCGTTTAACTTTCCGGTAGCGGTTTGGAGTTGGAACACGATGTTGGCTTGGGTTTGTGGCGATGCTTGTGTGTGGAAACCATCTGAAAAAGTGCCTTTATGCAGTATTGCTTGTCAAAATATAGTGCAAGAAGTATTTGCTGCCAACGATGTGCCCGAAGGAATCTCAGGTCTTGTTAATGGCGATTATAAAATTGGGGAGTTAATGACCAATGATAAGCGTGTGCCTTTGGTATCTGCAACGGGCTCAATCAGAATGGGTAAAATAGTGGGAGCTGCCGTGGGTGCTCGTCTGGGTAGATCGCTCCTTGAGTTGGGGGGTAATAACGCCATTATTGTTTCTCCAGATGCCGATTTAGATATGACCTTGGTGGGGGCTTTATTTGGTGCCGTTGGTACTTGTGGTCAGCGTTGTACTTCTACACGTAGATTAATTATCCACGAATCGGTGTACGAAGAAGTGAAAACTAAATTGGTAAATGCGTACGGGCAATTAAGCATTGGAAATCCGTTGGACGAAGCCAATCACGTGGGGCCATTAATTGACAAAACTTCTGTTGGTCTTTACCTGAATGCGATTGAGCAAGCCAAAAAAGAAGGCGGAAATGTGGTGGTTGAAGGCGGTGTGCTAGAAGGCGAAGGGTACGAATCAGGGGTGTATGTAAAACCTTGTGTAATAGAGGTGGAAAACCATTACGACATTGTTCAAAACGAAACCTTTGCGCCCATTTTATACTTAATAAAATATAACACCATTGAAGAAGCAATGGCTATGCAAAATGGTGTGGTGCAAGGCTTATCTTCAGCCATTATGACTAATAATTTAAAAGAAGCTGAATTGTTTTTGTCTCAGGCAGGGTCTGACTGTGGCATAGCCAATGTTAATATTGGCACGTCTGGTGCTGAAATTGGCGGAGCTTTTGGCGGTGAAAAAGAAACCGGTGGTGGCCGTGAATCTGGTTCGGATGCGTGGAAAATATATATGCGCAGACAAACAAATACCATTAATTATGGCAATGATTTGCCATTAGCACAGGGCATTAAGTTCGATTTGTAGCAAAAGTAGTGTTATTCAGAATCCCGTTTTTCGAGATGAAGAATCTCTATTATGTAAAGTATTTGCTTATATGAGATTCTTCATTTCACATTTTCTGTTTTTAACAGAAAATGTTCATTCTGAATGACGTTTTTTTATTGCCGTTAAAATAACAAATCCCTCAGATAGTATTTATTTTCAAAAAATATTACTAGCT
>JALSJD010000215.1 GCA_026989535.1 Cyclobacteriaceae bacterium | reverse complement strand
AGTTTAAACCCACCCATTTCAATAGTATTTAGCTCCTCAACCCATAGTATGCCAAAACCAAAGGAACTAATAAACCAAACAGTTAATAATACAATAAGGTATTGGCTGTTTTTTTGCCAATAGGTGTGTCGTGTTTTTTTTATACTCATAGTAATGAATTGATTTTATAACGATTTGGTATAACCTCCAATCGCACTAAAAGAGGAGGTTGGTATGAAATATAATTCTGCTTGCTTACCTAAATTGAGCGATTCGTTCAATTTAGGTACTACTCCAAACAGGCATTACCTTGGTTGATAATACAATTTCAGATGTGTATTCTCTTCGCACTTTGATTAAAAAAGCATTCTAAGAATTTTGCTAAAATAGAAACCTCTTAGGAATAATAAAATCATTAACTGATTTTTAAATTCATCTTTTATTGCACTTTCTAAAAAAAATACTAACCTTTGAAACTGGTTATAACTTGTAATTACAAGTTTATTAATTTAATTCTAAGTTTACAAATGTCAACACTCGATCTTACCGTTCTTATCGTTTATTTTTTAGGAATTACCGCTTATGGCCTCTGGGTTGCTAGGCGCACCAAAACCAGTGATCAATATTTTAGAGGAGGACGTTCCTTTAAATGGTGGACAATGATGGGGCAGGCTTTTGGTACCGGTACACATGCCGAAATGCCAGTGGCTCAGGCAGGAGCCTCGTTTCATGGTGGTTTTGCCACTATTTGGTATCAATGGAAAAACTTGCTGATTACCCCCTTTTACTGGCTGATTGCCCCTTGGTATCGAAGAAGCGACCGCACTACCGTTGCCGAAATGGTGGGCGATCGCTATGGAAAAACCCTAAGATTAGTTTACACAGTATTTGCCATTGCCTATTTTGTGTTTATAATGGGAGCTATGCTACAGGGAGCCGCCAAAGTAATATCAGTAGCGACCGATGGAGCGGTATCTTCTAATATGGTAGTTGTTTTAATGACGGCAGCTTTTATAATATATAGCTATTTTGGCGGCTTAGTAGCTGCGGCACATACCGAATTTATTCAAGGTATATTAATAATTGTACTCTCTTTTATGCTTATACCCAGTGGTTTAAGCGAAATTGGAGGCTTTGCCGCCATGAGAGAGGAACTTCCAGAAAATTTTTTCTCGTTGTTTAGTACCGATTTGGGATTGGGTCCTTTTACCCTTGCCATGCTAGCACTTAACGGCATTATAGGCATTACGGCACAGCCACACTCTATGTCTCTTTTTGCCACAGGCAATAGCGAACGTGCATGCAGGGTTGGCCAAACGTATGGTAATTTTATAAAGCGTTTTGTAACCTTGGGCTGGGCATTAACAGGGGTAATTGTTGCCGCATTGGTTATTCACAGAGGCGTAGTGCTAGACGATCCCGAGCATGCCTTTGGGTATGCCACACGCACATTATTGGCTCCAGGGTTAGTAGGCTTAATGATAGCCTGCTTGCTGGCTGCTAACATGTCATCTTGCTCCAACTTTATGGTTAACCTAGGCGCACTATTTGTAAAAGATATATACAAGCCCTATTTTAAACCCGATATTA
>JALSJD010000214.1 GCA_026989535.1 Cyclobacteriaceae bacterium | reverse complement strand
CCATTATTTGTAATTGTTAAGTTATTGCCTGTTAGTTGCAAGTCCTGAACCTCATTGGTAGTGCTTATTGTAAAATTTGGATAGTCATTGTCAATTGTTACGTTGGCTCCTTCTACCAACTTAATTGGCCTATCTGGTGCCATATTATAAATTTTGCCATTATTTATCGAAATACCACTTCCTGCAGCTAGGCCTGCTCCACTTTGTTGTGCAAACAAAGCATAAGGTACACTCATAAGCTGCTGAGCGCCCATTAAAATATAATTACCCGAGTCATCCGGATCTAACTCTATTTGTAGCCATAAGTTTCCTGCGGCCCAATTAACTGAATTAAGTGTGCTATTTCCATTGCCTTGCCCAATAATAGCTGTAAATAAGCCAAACGCATTGGTCGTTAAAAAATGCGCTTCCTCATACTGGCTACTCCCTTGGGGGCCATCAATAATATTTACACGAATAGCAATTTCCTGGTTAGCGATTGGAGTGCCATCGGCTTCGCGAGCTATGCCTTGGTAATTAAAGCCCAAAGGTGCTTGTGCAAGCAAGCTATGCGACAAAAAGAGTACAAACAATATGCTAAGTATATTTTTCATATTGTTGTTTTAATAATTTTTACAACACCCACCACTTGATTATGCTGGTTGTAGGCACGCACCAAATACACACCCACTCCAATACTCGAAAAATTTACTTGGTTGTTAATAGGTTTGCCTTCATATACTAGTTTGCCAAATAAATCGTACGTTTTAATATGGGCTATATCAATGTCGCACCCCTCTGCATATATCCTCATTCCTTTTACCACTGGGTTAGGAAATGCCCTAAGCACCACATCTCCGCAAGGTTGTTTTAAATCAATGGGTTGTAGAAACCCTTGAGTAATAGAAAAACCCATTGGCAGAAATAGTAGAAATGGCAAGTTCGCCTATAGAAACATCAAACGTTTTATCATCTATCAAAATTGAAGAACCAAAGCTATTAATCACTTGCGATTCTATTTGCTGCGCATACATTTTTGTAGATATTATTGCCATCAATAATACCAACAAAGGTATTCTTAGAACAGATAATAAAACCTGAAAAGTACGATATCGTATATGTGTATATTGCAACGCCTAAAAAAAATTAAATCAAGCCAAGTAATAAAAGGGTGATAATGATAGTACTATTTTTTTAATCGACATAAATAAAATCAATATTTATTAAATTAATGCAATTAATAATAGATTAATTCTTAGTTTTAGCGCAATAATGGCTACTTTAAAAATTAATTATCCAATTTAGTTTATAAAATATGACCCAAAAAATGGTTGCTTTTACTCTTATAATCGGACTCATTGCTTTTATCTTATCAGTCACCCACTCAATGATTTATCAATTTTTTATAAAACCAAACCAAGTAATGAATGGATTATATGATACTAAAATAGCTGCACATCGAGGAGCGAGTGATTTGGCACCAGAAAACACCTTAGCCGCCATAAAAAAAGGGTTAGAACTAGGGGCAGGTATGATTGAGTTTGAGGGCACCTCTATTATTACCGATAAAGTGGAAGTGGCTAATGAATTAGTAGAATAAAT
>JALSJD010000213.1 GCA_026989535.1 Cyclobacteriaceae bacterium | reverse complement strand
CGTAGGGGATGAAATTAGCCATGAGCAACACCTGATTGTGCGTTGGCTTATTTTAACAGAATTTAGGGGTTTTTTGGGGTTTTTCTACAGCCAGAACGCCTTGCTAAAGGGCAGGCGCTTGAAACTACAAAACGTCAAAATAGCACAAACTTACCGAAGCTACAAAACGTAAAAAGAAGCCCTGAGTAAGCCTGTCCGTTTTTGAGCAATTTGTTAGGTTTTATTACGTTAAGCGACTTATAAACCCAAGCACTTTTCAGAACAATACTTCTTTTGGTACTCAAGCGCTTGCTTATATGTTTTTCTGCTTGGTACTCCTAGTTCGCTAAGCTTGTCAATTTCAGGTATTCCGATTTTAATAGGCGTTTTTAGCCCTGACTTTACCTTGATAGATAAAATATCTTTAACTGCCTCGATCTTACCTTCTTGCAGGGAGACCAACATATCTAAATACACTTTTGTCTCACGAGTACTAATTTTTTGTTGGTCTTCAACAGTAGATACTGCAAAATTAGCCAATTGTTTTCTTTCTTCATTACCAACCCACAGCCCAAGCACTAAACCGAGTATAAAAATAATTACTACTATAAAAGCAGATTTCACCATAATTATAACTTCAATAAAGTTTCTTTGGTTTGCAGGTCATATATCTCTGTAGAGCAAGACCCTTTCGAAAAGTCACATGAAACATTTGCTTTTAATTCTGATGGAAGCAGATTTAAGTTTTTAAAAACCATTTTACCATAGGAACTTATCTTATCAGGTGTGATATTCAGTGAGATTGACTTGTTATTTACGGCAATGCTACCAGCTACCCACAATGTTCCCATTTGTTTAATTTTAATTAACTCTTGTGACATTGCTTCTAGCTTTATTCTTTTATATTCCGATAGTTTCCCTTTTTCAAGCGAATCAAGTATTGGAACAAGAATTGCATCCGCTTGATTAATAATTTCTTTTCCTAATCTTCCAGCCTCTTCAGCTATCCTTTTTTTCACATCTCCTGAAATTGCGAGATTGATATTTTCTTTAGCAACAGATGCATCACTATATGAATTAGCTATTTCTTTAAAGGGTTTAATACTACCCTGATTTTTAAAATCAAACACTAATCCAGCACCTAAGTGAATATCTCTAGGTGACTTTTTCAATTTATTATCAGCCCTTAAATTTTGAGCCTTTGTATCTATAGCATTAAGAAGCATGATTTTCTCCAAAATAAGTTTTAATGTATTAACTTAAAGATCAGCTTAACATCGTAATAAACAAAATCATATACGACTAAAGTTGTAGTTTTGCAGTTTTTTCGTCCAAAATTGGATAATTTTTAGACAATGGGCTTTTGCGTGCAGACACCTAACACCTCATTCAGCTGATCCACGAAGAACTGGCACGAAGCTTATTAAAACTAAAAAACTATACCATAAAACGGTGCTTCCGAAGAAGCCCAACTTAGTGGGTCAGATGAAATGACTTGTTAGCTGGAGACGTTGAAGCAAGTGGATGATGTTAACTACAGAGCAATAAAACGCTAAAATTCTAATAGTAAATTACCCCTAGCTTTCAACTTTCGTAAACAAAACTAA
>JALSJD010000212.1 GCA_026989535.1 Cyclobacteriaceae bacterium | reverse complement strand
TGGAGACTAGGCTATCTTTGGGTTATGGAAAAGGATGTATTAAAGAGTTGCTTAAACTTCAACTTCCACCAGGAGTATTAAACTATTTTGAATTGGTATCGCTAAAACACGCGTGTCGCTTCGCAACTGCTAAACTTTTAGCGAATGCGCTAAAGCTTTAGCGTAAGCACAGAAACTGCCAAAGCCCCACTTGGCGGGGCAACACAAAAGCCACCTTCTAAGAGGGTGAATCTTACTGCTTTTGTGAGGTCTTGGAAATGTAGGCTAAGTGCCTTGGTTAAGTTTTTTTATAAGAAAACAACCTCTTCTACCACGCCAACGCCTACTTCTTTGCCAAAAAGCTCAAGGATTTTGGGTTTAGATAAAGTGAGTTCTTGCTTTAATGGTGCAGAGCTAAGTTCAACAATTAACTTTTTATCTCTAAAAAACAAGTTAGTGGTTCTTTTGGCCACAGATAAACCCATTATTTTTTCCCAATAGGCAATAATGGTACCCTCATCCACCTTGCGTTTTAGGTTATAGGTATCATACATCTGATTGATGGCATCCTTTAATGAGGTTGGGGCTGCGTTCCGGTAGTTTTCGCGATTATATTTTGGCTTCATAATCAGAGGTGTTTTTTATAACTCCATTTTCTACCTCAAATATACGAGCACTTAGCTTATTTGCTTTTAATACACTCAACGTTCGCTCGGGTCGGGCATCGGTTATAAATAATTGCCCATACGCTTTTGTAGTTACTTTATTGAGCAATTTATGCATACGCTCATCATCTAGTTTATCAAATATATCATCCAGTAGGAGTACCGGTTTTAATTTTTTTTGAGTGGCAAGCATCTCAAATTGAGCCAGCTTTAACCCTACCAAAAATGATTTTTGTTGCCCTTGCGATCCGTGCCTTTTTAAAGGCTTATCATAAATAGTAAAAAGAAACGAATCTTTATGAATGCCAACATTAGTGCGTTGCATAATTACATCTTTCTGTCTG
This sequence comes from Cyclobacteriaceae bacterium, assembly GCA_026989535.1. GTDB lineage: Bacteria > Bacteroidota > Bacteroidia > Cytophagales > Cyclobacteriaceae > JAKISE01. The sequence goes on along the minus strand of JALSJD010000212.1, from coordinate 46,053 downwards.
TTTTTTTCAAAAACTGCCTCTATGTTTTTTTCAAAAAATTGGCTTTCGTAGCTAATAGATACTGGCTCCGTTTTATCATGCAGCGATGCGTAATGGCCATTAAATAATTTCAGAAATTGAGTTAGATACTTCTTTCGCTCTTCAAAAATAGGAGTGCCGTGCTTTATTAATAAATCGGTATAAGTCTTTAATAAATCATAATCTATGAAGCGTTTATTGCCTTCCATTTTTAGCAAGGCATTTCTGTTTTTAAGCGCAAATGTGTAAGCAATTAAATGTTGCAAATAGGCTTTGTTCGATTGGCTTATGGCACTATCAAAAAACCTACGCCTTACTTCGTTGCTGTCATAAATAAGGTTGGTGTCGTTGGGCGAAACCATCACTAAGGGAAACATGCCAATATGATGACTTAATTTTTCATGCTCCTTTTTATTCACCTTTATTTCTTTCTTTTTGCCAAGAGTAGCCGCACAGTTTACCAAATGTTTCTTCTTTTTTACCAAAAGAGTTGATTTAATCATAAACTGCGTTTCATTAAACCTAATGTTGGCACTGTCTATTGAGTTAATCGAACTTTTAGTCATCGATAAGTAATGCAAGGCATCTAAAATATTGGTTTTTCCAGCACCATTATGGCCCACAAAACAGTTTAATCCATCTGCAAAATCAATAGATAATGTTTCAAAGTTTTTAAAATTATAAAGCGATAAGTTTTTAAATACCATTGGTTAACCAAATATTCTTTAGGGTATATTTACAAAAAGGAGTTGTATTAACTAGCTTTGCGAGTTCTTATAACAACCAAAGATACCGAGCAAAAATGGCAACTTCAAAATCAAACAAAACGACTGGTTCAAAACTTAAATTCTCGAAGGCTCAATACATGAACTGGTACGAGCAAATGCTTTATATGCGTAGGTTCGAAGAAAAAGCAGGCCAACTTTACGGACAGCAAAAAATTAAAGGCTTTTGCCATTTATATATTGGGCAAGAAGCGTGCGTAGCAGGAGCTGTTTCTGCACTTAAAGAAGGCGACAAGCATATTACAGCTTATCGCGATCACGCACATCCTATTGCATTAGGTGCCGATCCTAAAAAAATTATGGCAGAACTTTTTGCCAAAGAAACGGGCATTTCTAAGGGCAATGGTGGTTCTATGCACATGTTTGATAAAGAGCATCATTTTTATGGCGGCCATGGTATTGTAGGTGGCCAAGTGCCACTAGGCACAGGAATTGCCTTTGCCGAAAAATACAACGGTTCTGATAATCTTTGTGTAACGTATTTAGGCGATGGTGCTGCACGCCAAGGTGCTTTTCATGAAGCACTCAATTTGGCTATGACCATGAAATTACCTGTACTATTTGTGATTGAAAATAATGGCTATGCCATGGGTACTTCGGTAGCGCGTACCTCAAATGTTACAGATTTATCTGAATTAGGCAGAGCCTATGAAATGCCTTCGGTTACCGTAGATGCTATGAATGTGGAAAATGTACACGAAGCAGTTGTAGTAGCAGCTAAAAGGGCTCGCAAAGGCGATGGGCCTACTTTATTGGAGTTTAAAACCTATCGATATAAAGGGCACTCTATGTCCGATCCTGCTAAATACAGAACCAAAGAGGAGCTGGAAGAATATAAAAAGTTAGACCCTATTGAGCAGGTAAAACAAATTATTATAAAAAATAAATTTGCTAAAGAAGAAGAATTGGTTGCCATTGATAAGCTACTGAAAGAAAAAGTGATGGAAAGTGTGAAGTTTGCAGAGGAGTCTGACTTCCCACCTGCATCACAAGCATTTGAAAATGTGTATGTTCAAGAAGATTACCCATTTGAAATGGGGTAAAATAAATTGAAAGTGGTATTATTGCAGCCGGAAAAATAAGAGCATGGCTAAAAAAGGAAAAAAACATGAGGATGGAGTGTTGGAGAGTGCAGAAGTACTGGCCGAACAACTTACGAAATCAGAACAATTTTTAGAGAACAATAAAGTAACGGTGTTTTCAATTGCAGGTATATTGGCAATTGCACTGGCTAGCTTTTTTGGATATAATTACTACATGGACAGCCAAAACTCATTGGCTCAAGACGAAATGTTTCAGGCAGTATATTATTATGAGCAAGATAGCTTGGATTTAGCACTAAACGGTGATGGTAATTATTATGGTTTTTTAGATATCATTGATAATTATGGAGCTACCTCCGCTGGTAATCTAGCTAATTTTTATGTGGGTTCTATTTACATGAAAAAAGCAACTTACGAATCGGCAGTGCCATTTCTACAAGATTTTAGCAGTAGCGATTATGTGCTTCAGGCAAGAGCATACAGCCTTTTAGGCGATGCTTTTATGCAACAAAATGATTTTTCAGAAGCAGCTAATTACTATTCTAAGGCTGCAAACGATAACCCAAACGAGTATTTTACACCTGTATATTTGTTAAAAGCAGGGTTGGCTTATGAAAAACTAGAAGACTTTTCGAGTGCAACCAAACAATACGAAACCATTGTTAAAGATTTTGCAAAATCGAATGAGGTTGATAAGGCTAAAAAATATAAAGCAAGATTACAAGGAAAATCTTAATCTTAAAAAAAATTAATTTTAAGGGGTAGGATTTGTAATCTTACCCCTTTTTTAATGGAAAAAATATGGCAAGTAATTTAAAAAACCTAAGTGAACACTCCCCAAAAAACACAGGAAGTGTTGAAAATAAACAGTTTGGAATTGTAGTGGCAGAGTGGAATGAAACCATTACAGGTGCCTTGCTAGAAGGTGCTATTGAAACATTGCTTGAGCAAGGGGTGGTGCGAGAAAATATTAAGGTGCACTATGTGCCCGGTACTTTCGAGTTATCATTAGGGTCGCAATTTTTGGCTCAGCAACAAAATTTTGATGCAATTATTAGTTTAGGCTGTGTAATTCAAGGTGAAACTCGTCATTTCGATTTTATTTGTGAAGCGGTGGCGCAAGGAGTCACCACTGTGGCGCTTAAATATAATAAGCCCGTAATCTTTGGTGTGCTCACCACCAATACTATGCAACAAGCATTAGATAGAGCGGGAGGAAAACATGGAAATAAAGGAGAAGAAGCCGCCATTACCGCAGTAAAAATGCTCAATTTTTAAACCTCCACTTAATGAAAGTATTAAAATTTGGAGGCACCTCTGTAGGAAGTGCCCAGCGAATGCAACTTGTTTTAGAAATAATTACGGCTTCTGCAGAGCCTAAAGTAATAGTTTTGTCGGCTGTTTCGGGCACTACCAATAAGTTGGTGGCCATTGGCGATTTATTGCTAGCAAAAAAAATAAGCAAAGCAAACGCTTCCATTAAAGCTCTGGCAGAGGAATATCAATTATTTATTGCTAGTTTATTATCGCAACCTTCACTTGTTGAAAAGGCTAAAACCATTGTTGAAAATAGTTTTTCGCTTATGAGAAATTACTTAAATTATCCATTCGGAAGATCTAAAAACAATGAATTGGTGGCACAGGGAGAATTAATGTCAACCAATTTATTTAATTTATTTTTAGAAGAGCATGGGGTTAAGTCCAAGCTAGTGTTAGCGCTTGATTATGTCCATTTAAGTGGGGAAGGTGAACCCGTGGTAAAAGACATCTCCCAAAAGTTAAATGCCATTATACAAGAGGATAAGGAACATAACCTCTTTATTACCCAAGGTTTTATTTGCTTAAACCACGAAGGGGATATTGACAATTTAAAAAGAGGAGGCAGCGATTACTCTGCTTCACTCATTGGAGCCGCTCTTAAAGCGGATGAAATTCAAATTTGGACCGATATTGATGGCATGCACAATAACGACCCAAGAGTGGTTAATGCCACCAAAGCGATTAAACATTTATCGTTTGATGAAGCTGCGGAGTTGGCCTATTTTGGCGCTAAAATACTGCACCCTGCCACCATATTGCCTGCGCAAGAAGCAGCAGTGCCGGTACGACTTAAAAACACAATGCAGCCTCAGGCAGAGGGTACTTTAATCGATAAAAATGCGGAGAATAGAGAGGTAAAAGCAGTGGCCGCCAAAGATGGCATTACAGCCATTAAGATAAAATCGTCTCGTATGTTGCTGGCGCATGGTTTTTTGCTTAAAATATTTCAAATTTTTGATGCCTATAAAACACCGATTGATTTAGTTACTACTTCTGAAATTGCGGTTTCATTAACCATTGATGACACCACACATTTGCCTAAAATAACGAAAGAGCTTGAGCAGCTTGGAATGGTTGAAATAGATGGAAACCAGTCGATTATTTGTTTGGTTGGCAATTTCATTCTCAAAAATTCCGAAGTAATTAAAAACCTCTTCCACTCCATAGAAGAATTACCTGTACGAATGATTTCGTTAGGAGGAAGCAAGAATAATATTTCGTTGCTTATACCTACTAAATTTAAGCTACAAGCACTTAAAAATATTAACCAAGGGGTATTTGGGATGTGATAACGACTCTTATATAACTTAGGCTCGGTAATCCAAATTAGTATTTTGCCCCTTATACAAACAGATATTCTTGCGGGTGTATAACATTTTGTCGCTAATTATTTATACTGTTATTTTAGGAGTAGGTAAGAAAAAAACAACCACTTACGTCATTCCTGCGCAGGCAGGAATCCGCCCTGTAGGATGTTACAACTAATAAAGACTGATTAAAATTTATTATAGCCATAATGTTTAATCTCTTTCTATATCTACAGATTCCTGCTCGCCAACTGGCGAGAATGACGATTTCTATTTTGCTTTTCTTTTTAATAATAGGTTAGGGGGCTTGCAAAAAATGGTTTAAACTAAAACGACAAAATGTTATGCACCCATTCTTGCCCTCCTCCAAAGGCGAGCTGACGGCAGGATATAGTAAAGAGATTCTCGCTACAAATAAAAGAAAATTAGCCAAACAGCTATAAAAATGGGAAGCAAGATGGGAATTGAAAACCTAATAATGTAGCCAAAAAAGGAGGGCATTTTTATACCTAATTGCTCTGCAATGGACTTAACCATAAAATTAGGGCCATTGCCAATATAAGTCATGGCGCCAAAAAACACGGCCGCCACCGAAATAGATTGCAATAGCAATATACTGTCATCGTATCCGCCCGCTGCAAACTGTCTTACATGCTCAATATTATTAATATTAGCACCCGAAGAGGCCATAGCTGCTGCTAAAAAGTTAAGGTAAGTTGGTGCATTATCAAGTATGCCCGAAAGCAAGCCTGTACCCCAATACAGCGTATTATGAGTAATTAAAGCCGCTCCTTCTGGCGATTGTGCAAAGTTGCCTACCATTTCTAACGCGGGCATCATTGTGCCAAAAATACCAATAAAAATAAAGGCAACTTCCTTAATGGGCTCAAAGCTAAAGTCGTTCTTTTTAAGTAAGTCTTTATTTGCCGTTAAGTAGGATGCTGCTGCAACAGAAAACATGATAATCTCTCGTATAAAAGAAAATTTCTGCCCATCGTAATGAATGGCTGGCACCCAATTAAACACATTAGGGTCGAGAAAAACAGCACCTATAACAATTGCGAGCCAGGCAAAATTGATACCGCCTATAATACTCACTTTTCCAGTTCTCTCTTCCTCTTTAACTTCTTTTTTGTTTTTTACATCAAAAAAGTAAAAAACAATTAATAATACAATAAGAGCAAAAATCCATGAAGGTAAATTGTGGAATAAAGTCCACTCAAATGGCACTCCTTTTAAAAAGCCTAAAAACAAAGGAGGGTCTCCAATAGGTGTTAGTGCGCCTCCAATATTACTTACAATAAATATAAAAAATATAATATGGTACGATTGAATTCGCCCTTTATTTAATCGTAAAAAAGGCCTAATTAATAACATAGAGGCACCGGTGGTGCCTATAACATTGGCAATAATTGCCCCTACTAGCAAAACAGCAACATTGGTTAACGGGGTCGATTTTTTATCAACACTAATCATAATACTGCCTGAGGCAATAAACAAGCCCGTAAGCAATGCTATAAACTGTACGTACTCAAAAAAAGCATGCACAGGGGCATGCACATTATGAATACCAAACACATAATAAAGTACGACAATAGAGGCCAAAACAACGGCAACTTTAGGGTAATTATGATGCCAAAAATGCTCAAAAAACAAGGGGCCTGTTGCAATCATAGCCAGTAGCAGCACAAATGGAATAACCGACCATCCTGCAGCAAAATGGTGATTGCTATCCGCATCTTCCTCTGTGGTTGGCTCTGCACGAGTTTCTTCTTGTTCTGAAAAACTCGAATTTTCCGAAAATGAATAAACAGGGGTACTAGCCGAAAAAACTAACGCAACACTTACAACTAAAATTAGACTTGCTAACTTTAAAAAATGTACTTGGTTTGAAAACATAAGCCTAAAACTATGAAATTATTTTATTAAGGAGAGTGCAATTAATTAAAAATCCATTTGCAAGTGTAATATTTGTGGTTCTCCCAAAAAAATTAACACTCCCTTAAATGATAAATGCTGTTATAGATATTGGAAATACCAACGTAAAAATAGGCTTGTTTACAGGCAAAGAGCCTTTGGCTATTTCTGTATTAAGTCAAAAGGATGTGATTCCGTATTTGGATATTAAAAATGTGGAAAACGCAATGGTGAGCAGTGTTGCTTCTCAAGATAATTTTATAGAACAGCTAAAAAAAATAGTAGCTAAGGTTACCGAATTTACGATTGACACCCCTATGCCAATTCGTACGTTGTATGCTACACCAAAATCATTAGGAGTAGATAGGTTAGCGGCCTGCGTGGGGGCACGAAAGTACACAAGCGGCAATGTACTTGTGATAGATGCAGGCACATGTATTACTTATGATGTACTCACTACTAAAAATGAGCACCTCGGAGGTATTATTAGTCCTGGCATAAATATGCGCCTCCGAGCCATGCATACTTTTACCGCTAACTTACCGTTAGTTTCTTTTAGCACTGCTTCATTAATAGGGCAATCAACTCAAAAAAGTTTACAAAGTGGTGGTGCTAACGGAAGTTTAGCAGAAATGAAAGGGCTAATTAAGCAGTTTGAGTGCGAATTTGACAATTTATCAATAATAATTGGAGGAGGAGACGCTGTTTTTTTTGATAAAAACTTGGAATTGAACACCTTTGTGGTTTCAAATTTGGCGGTGGAGGGATTACATGCAATTTTTAAGTATAATGAGTAAGTATAAAAAAGTGTTTTTTATAGGGCTGTTAGCTGCATTTTTAGGGAGCAGTTTATCTATTGCGCAAGTAACACATTCCCCCTATTCTTCCATTGGCATTGGCGATATTCAAGACCCCACCACGGCTGCTAAATTTGGAATGGCTGGTCTTGGAGTAAGTAACGGAACCTATTATAGCTTAAATATCGTTAATCCGGCATTATTATACTATAATAGAGTAGCACTGTTTTCTGCGGCAATATTGGGTGAAAGCAAAACAATTAGCCAAGCTGAATTTGAACCCTATACAGCAAGCTCAGGTCAATTAAACCATATGGCACTTGCATTTCCGTTAATATCCGGAAAACTCTCAACGGCATTGGTGCTTAACCCTTACTCAGCGGTTAATTACGATGTTTTTTTTCAAACACCCATTCAAGGAAACCCAACAGACTCCGTTTTTGTAACAGCTAATGGAGATGGAGGAATTGACCAACTTAGTTTATCGTTTGGTGGGGTTTTGTATAAAGGTCTTTCTTTTGGGGTAAGAGCAAGCTATTTGTTTAGCTCCATTCGTAAAGAAAGCAAATCGGTTGTGCCTATATCTATACCAATACATAATAATTATGTAGCCACTGTAAATGAGCGGCTTAGTTTTCAAGATTTTATGTTTGGGTTAGGTCTTGCATACAACCTAAAGGTGGGCGAATCATCTTCGTTAAACTTTGGAGCTACTTATGATTTTAAAACAGATGTAAAATCAAAATTATTTATTAGGTTAGATCAGGAGCTATTATCAGGAGCTACGGTGTTTGCCGATACGCTAGCTGATAATATTCCTGTTATAGTTACTTTGCCAGAAAAATTATCGCTTGGATTTTCGTATAATTATAAAAATAAAATTCTTATTGGCATAGATTACATTACCCAAGATTGGACAAGCAACGCAACTGGTCAATTAGAGAACCCCAATTACACAAAGCGAGATAGATATGTATTGGGAGCCGAAATTACACCCAATGTAAACAGTATTAATAACTATTTTAAACGGATGACATATAGGGTGGGTGCAAGCTTTACAAACACACCTTATATATTTGGAGAAACACAGATTACAGATTTTGGCATTAATTTTGGGTTATCTCTTCCAGTTGTGCGATTTTCGAGCCTTGATTTTGGTTTTCAAATGGGAACCAGAGGCACTTTAACAAATAATTTAATACAAGAAAACTATATTAGACTTTATTTTGGGGTTAGTTTTAACGATAATCGTTGGTTTTTACAACCCAAATTTAATTAATGAAAACTTAGAAAGTGATGAAGAAAATTTTTGGAACAATAGCATTAGTGTCGTTAATAATGGCAAATGCGTACGGACAGCAAAAAGGATGGAAATGGCCAGAGGACTCTGCAACCAAGGTAAAAGCAATTGAGATGAATGTGATTCAGTCAGATGCAATTAAAATGGGAGATTTCAAAACCGCTATTCCCGCTCTAAAATGGCTTATTGCCAATGCCCCTGATTTAAATAAGTCTATATACATTAATGGATCAAAAGCCTACGAGAGTTTGGCCAAGGCCGCTCAAAAAGAAGAAAAGAATGCAAAGGCCGCTCTTAAATCTGCTACGGATAAACCTGCAGCAGAAGCCGTTTTTGCTGAAAAGTCTGCTTTACGTGCTGCTTATGCAGATACCTTGCTTTCTATGTATGATTTAAGAATAGAACATTTTGGAGATAAGCCCAATGTGTTAAACAGAAAGGTTTTTAAAGCATATAAGTATTATGTCAAAGATTTTTCTAAGTCGGAATGGTTACTTGAGATGTTTGATGAAGCATTTGACATTGGAGGGACTAAAATACCAGATGCTAATTTAGTTGCTTACATGAATGTAATAAAAGTAAATGCTAAGCTTAAAAAAATAGGTGAAGAAGAAATTCTTAATAGATATGATAAAATATCAGAAGTAATTGATCAAAAAATAGTTGCCAATGAGGCAAAAGAAAAGAGCAATGATTCTCTCCTTAAAAAGAAAAACGCTATTGACGGCATTTTAATGGATATAGTAGATATAAACTGTGAGTTTGTAGAAACTAATATGGCGCCTAAATTTGACGAAAATCCGAATGACTTAAAGCTTGTAAAAAGAATGTTTACCTTTATGCTTAATGGTAAATGCACCGATTCCCCTTTATTTTTAAGCGTTTCTATGCAATTGCAAAAAATGGTGCCAGATTATGGATTATGTAAAATGATTGCCTCTAAATGTGTGGCAAACAAAGATTATTCGCATGCGCATAATTATTATAACCAAGCGTTAGAGTTAACCGAAGATGGCATTAAAAAATCGGAGATTTATGTAAGTCAGGGTAAAGTATATTCTGCACAACATAATAAACCAAAAGCAAGAGCTATGTATAGCCATGCCATTGCTGCAGACCCCACCAATAAAAAGGCATACATTGCCATTGGCGATTTATATTACCATAGCTTTAAAGAGTGTAAAGAAGAGCAAGATATGGTAAAAGACAGACTTGTTTTTATTGCTGCTTACGATCAATACAAAAAAGCAGGTGCTTCTAAAAAAATGGCCTCTGCAAAAGAACAATTTCCTTCGAAAGAAGATTTGTTTAATGGCGATTATACCGTTGGGCAAACACTATCATTAGGGTGTTGGATTAATAAGTCAGTAGTGCTTAAAACACGTGACTAATACGTAAATTGCCTCAAAAAAGCTGCTTTCTCCTCAATCGGTTTGAGGTAAAGCAGCTTTTTTTATAGTTATAAAATAAAGAAATTGAAAAAGATAGCATTAGCGATTTTAGTCACATCAATTTTTGCCACTTGCCAACAAAAAGCAGCTGAAAAAGAAGCGCCTCAGATTTATACAGGGCCCTTAAGTACGCTAACTGGTGCAACTATTATTTATAGCGACTCTGCCAAACAAAAAGCCGTTGTAGAGGCCGAAAAACTTTTAGACCTTCAAAACGGTGACAGAGAAGTGCCTAAAGGTATGTTTATAACCTTTTATGAAAAGGATGGCACCGTATCGGCCACGTTAAGAGCCAATTATGCCTATTTTTTTAAGGAAGATGATAAATGGAAAGCTACCGGAAATGTAATAGTTAACAACATAGCCAACAAAGAAACCTTAAAATCAGAAGAGCTTTACTGGGAGCCTAAAAACGAAGATGTATATACCGAAAAATTTGTGCGAATTGAAACCCCAGGTGAATTGATGACAGGAACAGGCTTAAAAGCAAAGCAAGATTTTTCGGAATGGACTTTAAAAAATCCAGAAGGCCTTATTGATGTAGAAGAAGGAGAAATATAGTTTCTAAAATAGTGTCCGTCTATAAGGTTCCTGGTTCGCTTATATTTCCTTCGCGCCTTCGCTAAAACTTCAGCGTAAGCGTTGTAAAACTGCGTGTGACGAATGAACCCCAATAACACTAACTATTATTGGGAGTACAACTAGTAGTCGCACTCCCAATATAATGGCTATTTTCTAAACTCAAACCCATTAGGAAAACGACCCGAAGCAAAATTATCCAACTCCGTGCCCTCTGCGTTATAGCGAATAATGGTTCCATTATCTGCACCATTATTTCGACCTACATAAATGGTTTCATCATCAGGATTCACGCCTAATCCATAAAAATTATCTCCACTAATTAGTGCTTCTTGCGGAGCAAAAGTAGCTGAATTATCAATTTTAAATACTTGTGCAGGAGCGTTCCAAGGGGTACATAAATAATAAATATTTGCGCCATCTCCATTTACTGCTATAGACTTAGCCCCACCTGCAATTTCAAATGAATATAGGGTTTTTTCATTTATAATGTCAATTTTTACTAAACTGCCAGCGCAAAGCACCCAAAGCCTTCCATTGCCATCTTCTACAAATCTACTTGGTCCATAAGGTGTTTCATAACCTCCTGTAATTGCATCATTTTGGGGATTAATCACTTGTACTTTGTTTGAATAGGATGCAGCAGCATATACCTGGCCATTTATTGTAGTTATACCCTCTATGCCGTCATCCGTATTAATTGTTTTAATAACATTAAAATTTGTAAGGTCAACTACTGCAATGTAAGAATCTGGCAGTGTCCAATTTGGTCCCCAATCTCCCCAATTACTTACGTACCCTTTGCCATTGGCGATGGTCATATAGCGAGGTGTAAAAAGCCCCTCATCAATAGTTGCAATGTATTTAAATGTTTCAGCTTCTACCACTACAATTTTATGACCAGACTGATCAATTATGTAGGTTTTGTTATCAAAGGTGTAAATAGATTGAAACGTGCCTGAAACCGTTTCATTATTTACTTTTTGGTAAATATCTTGAGTTGCTGTTTTGGCCGAAGGGTCATAAAAACCTACAGTGCCATCGGCATCCCCAAAATTGCCTTCATTTATTACTATAACGCCTGTTGCAAATTCGCCTTTGGGAACTTCTTCGTCTTTTTTACAAGCACTGGCAATTACTAAAAGTGCCAACATATACACGTACGATAATTTAATTTTTTTCATTTTTGTTATTTGTTAAAATTGATTTTTGCGCCTGCTAAAAAATTAATTCCCGGCATGGCTCTGTTTATAATTGATTGATAATTTGTATTCGTTACATTATTCGCATCTACATAAAATTGGATGCTCCAGTGGGTTAGGTTTACATCATGGCTCACTCTAATATTTAGCAAGGCATACCCGGGTACTTCGGTTTTGTTATTTGTGGTTGTAAATCGTTTGCCAGTTGCCACCCCAGTTGCCTGTACCAACCATTTGCCAACCCTTGCCTGGCCTGTAATGTTTCCATTATGAAAAGGCACGTAAGGCAGTTGCTTACCAGCCGTTCGGTCGTACTTATCCAACGCTTCTTGATTGGTTGATTTGGTATAAGCGTAGTTTAACCACCCTTTTAATCGAACGTTTCCAAGCTCTTTTTCAAAGCCTGTTTCTAACTCAACTCCAACCCCTTTTACTTTACGCTTGTTTTCGGGGCTCCAAACGGATCCATTGGGTAACCATAAAATCCAGTTATCCACCCACAGTTGATACGTTGTACCTTTCACCCAAAAAGGCATATTCTCATTACCCCTTAAATCAAATCCAATTTCTGCATTTACCGATTCTTCGGGCAATAGGTTAAGGTTGCCTCCAGGCATCCAAAACCGATCGTTTAGTGTGGGTACGTTATAGCCCCTGGCTAGTTGCCCTTTTAAGTTTAATTGCCAAGTTGATGATGTATGGGCTTTAAAATCCAACCCTAAAGAAGGTGTAAAAGGAATTTTATACCCAGTTACATACGCTTGCCTTAAATTAAGGCTTAGTTTTAGTTTATTTAAAGGCAGCCATAAGAGCGAAGCAAACAGGTTGGTTCTGTTTTCTTGTGCAATTTCATTATCGTAAAAAGGGGTGTTAACCTGAATTATATTGGTGTTAACTCCTCCCTCTACAGATAAATTAGCTGCAAGGTCATAGTCAAAAAAGGCAGTTAGTCTGTGCTGATTGCTGTTGGTAACGGAGCCTTCATAATTAATTTCATCAAATAAAAACCCATACTGCACGTTAAACGAGCCTGATTTTAGGCGGTGGTTAAACTTTAAAGAAGCCCACAGGTTTTTATCCACTTGGTTATTGCTGGCAGAGCTGCCAATGGGAGATTGTAGATTGCGGTTGGCATGGGTAGCTTGAACATCAAAGGCCAATGAACTTGATTTTGTGAGTTGAAGCAAGGAAGATAATTGAGCTCCTGAAATAAAGAAGTTTGCATTCTCCTGCTTACCAATGTCTTTTCCGCTACTCGATTTATAAGGGAAATTATTTTTTGATTGTTTATAAAATCCTCCAATTTTAAGATAGCCCCTCTCTCCTGATTTTGACAACTGAATAGTTGAATTGGTAGTGCCAAAAGACCCAACTGATTGATTAACAGCCAGCCTAATGCCCTTGTTTGGGGCATTCGATTGCATATTAATAATACCTCCTATGGCACCCGTGCCAAAACGTGCTGACGAAGACCCGTGCACAAGGCTAATTTCATCTACAAAATCGAGCGGTACCAACGATAAATCGGCTTGCCCTAAAAATGGGTAGCCTACTTGCATACCGTTCCAAAGCACAGAGGTATGGCTGGCACCTGTGCCTCTAAAAGAAATTGTGGAGAGCATTCCTGCTCCATATTGCTTAATATACACCGAGGATTGTACGCTCAGTAGCTGCGCTAAAGTCAATTGTTTAAAGCTTTCAATGCTTGTACTATCAATGGTAGAAATAGTTGCCCCCACGCCAAATTTTTCGATTGGGGTTGCTGTAATTTCTACTTCGTTTAGCTGCGTGGTTTGTTCTTGCGCAAAGCACACGTTTAACCCTAACACATAAAGTAGTGCCAAAAGCAGTAACAGGGGACGATATGATTTGTTTTTACATCTGTCCATTGCCTTTCCTCCGAAAGCATTAAGTACGATAAAATGATTGGCAGGTCTCCTGGCTTACCCTGTTTTTACGAGCCTTCCCAATCTCCTCCAAATCATCGAAGTGAGAAAAGTGGCTGCGGATGTAAAAACTCCTTTTCGCTCGTTAGCGAAGTGGGTTCACAGTTGCGGGGACAGCTTTCGATTTAAACGAAAATTCCCATTTTAATCTATCCCCGCCAGCTAGGCGAGGAATAAGAACCAATAGTGCGAAAGTAGCGACTGGTTTTTTAATAACCAACGTAATAAAATTAAACCTCAAATTCTTAGCTCATAAACTAAGATTCTTTAGTGAGAGTAATACCTTTGTTGCAGTTATACAACGTTCATGTTTCTACTTCATAAATTTTTAGTCTGGCGGATTAAACATGTTAGTGATAGGAATTTTCTTATTTTCCTAGGACTATTAATAGGTGTTATTTCGGGGCTGGCAGCAGTTACGTTAAAATGGGCGGTTCATACGATTGGTCATTTTTTAATGGACAATAAAGTGTTTGAATCGCATAAGCTTCTTTACGTGGTTTATCCTTTTATTGGCATTTTGCTTACCGTATTAATTTCTAAATACTTATTAAAAGAACACCTTGGCCACGGAATTACTAATATTCTGTTTGTGATTTCAAAACGTTCCAGCATTATTAACAGGGCTAAAATGTACTCTCGAATGTTTACCAGTGCCATTACCGTGGGCTTTGGAGGTTCGGTAGGGCTGGAGGCTCCTATTGTAGTTACCGGTTCGGCCATTGGCTCCAACATTGGGCGATTAATGCACCTTGGCTATAAAAAACGCACATTGCTCATTGCCTGCGGTGCAGCAGGTGCTATTTCTGCCATTTTTAACTCTCCCATCGCAGGGGTTATTTTTGCCATTGAAGTGCTGCTGCCCGAAGTTACCATTGCATTATTTATCCCATTACTTATTTCTTCGGTAATGGGTTCGCTCACCTCTCATTCTATTTTAGGGTCTGAAATATTGTTTTCGTTTAAGCTAAAGGATGAGTTTTCGCTTAATGATGTGCCGTTTGTAGTAGTTTTTGCTGCTTTGGCAGGGTTGCTTTCGGTTTATTTTACAAGAACCACGTTTTATGTAGAAAAGCAGATAAGCAAAATAAAAAGTCAACTATCAAGGGCTGCTGTAGGCGGAATAGCACTAGGCATCATCATTCTTTTTTTACACCCACTTTATGGCGAAGGGTATGCTACCATTAAAACAATTTTAAATGGGGAGGCTACTACCATTTTTGCGGAAAGTATTTTTGAAGGAGTTAATTCAGGTTTTTACCTTGTTTTATTAATGGGTGCAGTTATTTTAATCAAACCTGTAGCCTCCGCCATAACCATTGGCTCTGGGGGCAGTGGTGGGGTATTTGCCCCTTCTTTATTTATTGGTGGCACCTTTGGGTTTCTGTTTGCTACTGTTGTAAATATGGTTGCCGGAGTACCTGTTTTAAGTATTAGTAATTTTACCCTAATGGGTATGAGTGGGGTAATGAGTGGGGTGTTGCACGCTCCCTTAACGGCCATATTTTTAATTGCAGAAATTACAAGTGGCTACACGCTATTTGTACCACTAATGTTGGTATCGGCCATTGCGTATAGTACTACCATTTACTTTGAGCCCTATTCGCTTTATTCTAAATCGTTGGCCAAAACAGGCGATCTAATTCCTAAGGATAAAGACAAACTAGTACTTGGAGTAATCAATTTAAATAAGTTGATTGAAACCGACTTATTAAAGGTATCACCTATGGCAACATTACGCGAATTGGTGGTGCTTGTAAGAAGTTCTAAACGCAATATTTTTCCAGTGGTAAATGATGATGGGTCGCTTGTTGGTATTGTAACGTTAGATGATATAAGGCAAATAATGTTTGATACTGAATCGTATGACACGATGTATGTAGAGGAGCTTATGCACAGCCCTCCTGCCAGTGTAAGCTCTCAAGAAAATATGCAATCCGTTATGCATAAGTTTGAATCCACGGGCGCATGGAATTTACCTGTAATTGATAATGGCATATACGTGGGATTTTTATCTAAATCGCGCATATTTAACACTTATAGGAATAAGCTAAGAAAACAAAATATTCAGGCTTAACTTAACAACTAGGTTACGCCTAATTTTTTAAGGCAATTGCTTTTGTTTTTGTAAAATATGTGAAAATCAGCAAGTTAGCAAAAGTTGTCCACAGAAATTAGATTTAAGAGCAGCCACACAACAACCTAATAGCCAGCAGCTTAAGGATTAACATTAAGGTAATGTGGATAAATCACAGAAATTGTGCATAAGTAATCCCAAAATGGGAATACGTATAACAACAAAATAAAATAAGGGTTTCTATTGAATAGCACTAACAAAAGAGCTTCCGTTGGTGATTCGATAGCTAAGGTTAATTAGTATTCAAAAGTAGAAATAAAAATACACTTGAGCAAAGTGCTTTTGTATTTTTTTATAAAAAAATAATAGAACAGTTTGTTTAAAGCTTAAAAATACACTTTGTTAGAATAGTGCAATTTTGAGTGCAATTTAATTTTCGGCTAGCAAGCCTAAAATACTTTCGATATGGCTCCTATCATTACTAAGCCTTGGCACTTTATTTTGCCCACCAAGCTTATTTCTAGTTTTCATCCATTTATAAAATGTGCCCCCCGGAACGGGATAAATTTTAGGCAGCACTAATGCGAGGTCATTTTGCCTTTTGGCTTCATAATCGGAGTTTAGTTCTTGCAAGTTTTTATCGAGCAATGTGGCAAATTCTTTTAAGTCTTCAGGCGCATTTGCAAATTCTATTATCCATTCATGCCCGCCTCTTTTATTCTTTTCAAGATAAATAGGGCCTGCCGTAAAATTCTCAATTTTTGCACCTGTTTTGTCACACGCTTTTGCAATAGCCTCCTCCGCATTTTCAATCACCAGCTCTTCCCCAAAAGCATTAATAAAATGCTTGGTTCTGCCTGATATTTTTATGCGGTACGGCTTGGTACTGGTAAATCGTATGGTGTCTCCAATATTATACCGCCATAAACCCGCATTTGTTGAAATAACCATCGCATATATTTTGCCAGCTTCTACTTCCCATAATGGGATTGGTTCACTGGCTGATAATCCACTTGAGCTCATCGGAATAAATTCATAAAAAATGCCATAATCAAGCATTAGCAGCATATCGTCATTTTTGGGGCTATCTTGAATCCCAAAAAATCCCTCAGAAGCATTATACGCATCTATATAAGACATATTGTTATTAGGAATTATATCTTGAAAGACTTTTCGATAAGGCCCAAAAGCAACTGCCCCGTGAAAGAATACTTCAAGGTTAGGCCAAACTTCTAATATATTAGCAGCTCCTTTCAAGTCCATTATTCTTTTTAAAACCAATAGTGCCCACGTGGGCACGCCCGTCATACTGGTTACATTTTCATCTTGTGTTTCTTGGGCAATCTTCTCCAATTTTTCTTCCCAGCTATCAAGCAAAGCCACCTCCTCACTTGGGGTACGTACATATTTTGCCCATAAGGGCATATTTTGCATAATTACAGCCGATACGTCTCCAAAATAAGAATCTAAATCTGGTGCTAGTGAGTTTTTTTGATGACTACCACCAATGGAGAGTACTTTGCCCGTAAAAATCAATGAGTCAGGATTATTATTTACATAAAAGGCTAATAAATCCTTGCCCCCACTAAAATGGCTTTCGTCCAATGCCTCTTGCGAAACAGGAATAAACTTGCTCTTCGCATTGGTGGTTCCTGATGATTTTGCAAACCAATTAATATAAGTTGGCCAAAGCACGTTTTGCTCTCCTCTCATCATTCGTTCGATGTAAGGAAATAGTTCTTCGTAGGTAGAGATTGGAACTTGTTGTTGAAATTCTTTATAAGAGTTGATTGATTTAAACTGATGCTTTTTCCCAAATTCCGTGTTCTTCGCATCTGAAATTAAGCGATTAAACACATCACGTTGTACCTCGTGCGGGTACTCCATAAAAAGCTCAATTTGATGAACTCGTTTTTTTATTACCCAATTAATAAAGGTGTTTAGAAATGGCATTAAGTAGCTAGTTTAAAAAATTGTTGGATACTAAAATAGCATATAATGATTGCCCAAAACTAGTGCCTCCAAAATAAAATAATAAATTAAACCTTTCGCTTTAATTCAAAGTGTTGCCCCAAATACACTTTTCTTACTTGAGGGTCGTTGGCTAAGTCTTCAGCAGAGCCTGATTTTAGGAGACGGCCTTCAAACATTAAATAAGCCCTATCTGTAATAGATAAGGTTTCGTTTACATTATGATCGGTAATTAAGATGCCAATATTTTTCTTTTTAAGCTGCGATACAATGCTTTGGATTTCCTCCACAGCAATGGGGTCAACCCCTGCAAAAGGCTCATCTAACAAAACAAATTTGGGATCCACGGCCAAGGCTCTCGCAATTTCTGTTCTTCTGCGTTCGCCTCCTGAAAGCACGCCTCCCATATTTTTTCGAACGTGGGTAAGACTAAATTCTTCCAATAAACTTTCTGTCTTTTCCTTTTGAGCCACCTTTGATAGGTTCGTCATTTCCAATACGGCTAATATATTTTCTTCAACGGTAAGCTTCCTAAAAACCGAAGCTTCCTGTGCCAAATACCCAATACCAAGTTTTGCTCTTTTGTACATTGGCAAAGAGGTAATGTCCTCGTTATCTAAAAATATTTTACCTTCATTGGGTTTAATTAAGCCTACCATCATATAAAAAGAGGTGGTTTTACCTGCCCCGTTAGGGCCTAATAAACCCACAATTTCACCCTGATTAACTTCTACGCTAATATCATCAACAACTTTTCGTTTGCTGTATTTTTTAACTAAATGTTCGGCTTTTAAAATCATACTATAACTTCTCTATAAAAAGGCAATGTAATTAACCACAAAGTTACACAAAGTAGGCACAGAGAATCACAAAGAAAATTTAATTCAATATCAAGTCTTTAATTTTTAGTTGGATGCTTTTTATCCCTCTAAAATTATTTTCATCAATATTAAATACGATATCAACTTTATCTCCTTCCAGTTCTTTTTTATAATGCTGAGGCATATTAAAACCAATCCCATCAAACACTGCGCCATTTTGGGTTATATTTAATTTTATATGTGCCTTTTTTAACAGAAATGCTTTTTGAATGGTTACTCCTTTGGCTATAAACACTGGTTGCAAATTGGCCGGCCCAAAAGGTGCCATCTGGTTTAGGATACCTAAAAATTTATAATTGATTAAGTCGAGTGTTATTTCTGTGTCAATTTTGAGCTGTTTTTTTTCTTGCTCCGCTGTTATTGTGGACGAAACTGCTTCTTCAAATGCCATAACAAAGCCTTCTAAATTCTCAGGCTTTAGGCTTAGCCCTGCCGCATATTTATGCCCTCCAAACTGCTCTAGCCATTGGTCACACTCCAATATGGCATTATGCACATCAAAGCCCGAAACCGACCGAGCAGAGCCAGTTATAAACCCATTCGACTCCGTTAACACAATGGTAGGTTTATAAAATTCATCTACACATTTAGAAGCCACAATGCCAATAACCCCTTTATGCCAATCGGGGTTAAATAATACGGTTGATTTTCTGTTTTGATAGACAGTGTTCGTCAACATTTCCAACGCATCATTGGTTATTTGCTCTTGTGTTTCTTTACGAATTTGATTTTTTGTATTAATGAGGGAGGCTATCCGATCGGCCTCAATTGCATGGCTGCTTATTAAAACTGATACAGCCTCATTGGCATGGCCAATTCTACCCGAAGCATTTATACGAGGGGCAATCCCAAATACTACATTGCCTATATTTAATGGAGGTGTTAATCCCCCTACTTGCATCAATGCTTGAAGACCAACACTTGGCTGCTCGTTTAGTTTTTTTAGTCCAAAATAGGCTAATATCCTGTTTTCGCCAATTATAGGCACTATATCGGCTGCAATGCTTACGGCCAATAAATCTAAATTTTCGAACAATAATGCTTCATCCCATTTCATTTTAGTAGCCACCGCCTGCATTAGCTTAAAGCCAACACCACAACCCGAAAGTTCTTTAAATGGATATTCACAATCTTCTTGTTTAGGATCGAGAATGGCGGTTGCATTGGGCAGCGTATCGCCAGGTGTGTGGTGGTCGCACACAATAAAATCGAGGCCCAATTTGCGGGCTTGGCCAATGGGTTGATGCCCTTTAATGCCACAATCGAGGCTAATGATTAAATCAAACTTATTATTGGCAGCCCACTCCACGCCTTGCATAGATACCCCATACCCTTCTTCGTACCGATCGGGAATATAGTATTCAAGATTTGAGCTGTAATGAGATAGAAATTTATACACCAAGGCTACAGAAGTAGTTCCATCTACATCGTAGTCGCCATAAATTAATATTTTCTGTTTGGCTTTAATGGCCTCTATCAGCCTTGCAGCAGCAACATCCATGCCCTTCATTAAAAAAGGATCGTGCAATTGGCTTAGCGAAGGTCGAAAAAAAGATTTAGCCTCTTCAAAATTAGAGATGCCTCGTTGCAATAATAAAGCCGAAACAATTGGGTTGGTATTGATTGCACCAGATAGTTCCTGAATGGATTCTTCGTCAGGCAGTGGTTTAATGTTCCAAAGGTATTCGCTAGGCATAGGCCTACAAAGATAGGCAAATCTTGTGCCTAATAATGGCAGTGTAAATCAGCTAATACTTGTTTGAGTCCACTCCAAAAACACCCAAAACCAAAAAAGTCTCTTTTTGTGAAAATTGTCTGTTTTCGGAGTGGACTCTTGTTTAAATTGAAAAAAGGCCGGCAAAAGTACATCTAGGGGAACCCCCTTTTATTTTATTCGCAATTGTAAAAGTTATTTTTTCATCATTTCAAGCTTTATCACAAGGGCTACTTCTTCGCCTACTGTCCACCCACCTTGTTTGGTTTTGGCATTCCAGGCTATACCAAAATCCATTCGGTTAACATTGCCTTTGGCTACAAACCCTGCTTTTGTATTTCCATAGCCATCCTCTGCCTGTCCTCCATATTTAACATTAAATTCAACAAGTTTGGTTACTCCTCGCATTGTTAAATTACCTTTTAAGGCGTAGTGGCTTTCGTCAATCTTTGTAAAAACTGTGCTTTCAAAAGTTATTTTAGGGTGTTTTTCTACATAAAAGAAATCTTCAGACCTTAAGTGATTGTCTCTTTTGTCAGAATCTGTATTAATGCTTTTTACATCTATTGTGAAGCTAATTTTTGCATCGGCAAAGTCATCTTTTGATGTAATAATTTTACCATCAAATGATTTAAACGTGCCGTCAACCTCTGAAATAACGAGGTGATCAACTGTAAAATTTACTTTAGAATGGCTTGGGTCAACTACCCAAGTGGTTTGTGCTGTTGAGGCTAATGTGGTAAGCCCTGCTACGATTATTAATAATGTCTTTTTCATTTTTTTAATTAATTAGTGCTCTAGTTACTGTAATAAAATTTTTCATACACAATTTGGTCACCCTCCCAACGCTGAACAGAAACCTGATCATAATTACGAGTTCCCCAGTCTTTGTGGTCATAATCAAAATGCCACTGAACAACCGCAATTTGGTCATTAATAATAATATTTTTTACTTCTGCCCCCCTAAAAGCAGTTATCCCATTTACAAAAGCCTCTTCGTTTAGTCGATTGGCCGCTTTGCCCGAAACCGACTCGTTTAGGTTTTCTTGCATTACTACTTGTTCTGCATAAAACTTATCAAACGCATCTAAAATCTCTCCTTGTAGAATCATTTGGTTTAATGCTTCTACGTTTTCTTTTACTGTTGCCATAATTTTTATATTTAATAATGACACAAAGTTGGAGGCTTGAAAAGTTGAAAACGTTCACCTATGTTAAGAAAGGGAAGTTGACCAACACGCCTTAGGTGCGCTAGTACAGCAATGTGAGTGTTATAGAGCGTTATCAGCAATACTCTTTCTAATTCTACTAAGCGATTGTGGTTTTATTCCGAGAAAAGAAGCCAAATAATGCTGGGGTACACTTTGTGCTATTTCAGGTTTTTCTTTTAACAGTTTTAAATACCTGCTTTGGGCAGAGTCGCTGTAAATATTAGATATTCTCTGTTGCTGATGAATTAATCCATTTTGCATAAGCAACCTGAAAAACCGTTCGAATATGGGGATTTCATTACAGGCTCTATCGAAGTTGTCTTTGGTAATTATTAATAGTTTTGTATCGGCAAAGGCTTCCACGTTGTAAACTGCAGGCTCTTTGGACAGGAAACTATACAAATCAGAAATCCAGTGACCCTCAATGGCAATTTGAAGGACATGCTTTTCTCCTTTATGGTCAACATTATAAGCACCCATTACGCCACTAAGCAAAAAAGCTTGGTGTTTTGCTACTTGCCCCTCTCGTATAAAGAGTTCTCCTTTTTTTACCGCTGCCTCCTTTGTAAGAGTAATAAATTTATCAAAGTCAACATCCGATATATCAACTTTTAGGGCTAAGTGTTTCCGAAGAATTTCTAGTTTATTCAAAGTGCTCGCTTATTAAGTGGTAAGACTTAAATGTTCGGGTTTATTTTTAATCGTTGCCTGTACAATGCATAAAATAAATGGATTATTTTATGGTAAGATACTAAGGAACAATTATACCCCATTTAAGAAAATTTACTTAAGGAAACCTCTATTAATTGATTCGCATCAAAATTTTTATAGTGTTTTGTAGGCAATAATAATTTTTGACCCGAGCGAAGCGAACAGATGAATACCTCTAAAAAAATAATAAGGAATGAATAAATACTATCGGGATACTATGAGAAAAACAAACTACCCCGAGGCAGAGCCATCGGGGTATTATAGGAGCTTGATTCCCGACCCAAGGGTCGGGGAATTAAACCAAAAAAGTCTCTTTTTGTAAAAATTGTCTGTTTTCGGAGTGGACTCAAACCTAACCTGTATAATTCATTACAGTGATAAGTACTAATGTGCTGGGTTTACCAAATCTTTATAAATAACGAACCTTTCATTTATTTGCTTTACATAGTTTACCGGCTCTTGCCCACGGCAATAGCCTAGTTTAACAACTGGGTCTTTATAGTATTTTTTATTGGAAAGTAGCGCCAAATAATGGCTTACTTCCTCCCACTTGTCTCTGTTACCACCATTTTTTTCTACAAGCGCCCGGGCATCAATTATATGCCCCGGCCCAGCGTTATAACTTGCCATCACAAAGTTCGCTAGGTCGGTGGTGTCCTTCATATTATTTATCCAACGTTTTTCTAATTTTATAAGGTAATCAGTGCCTCCTTTTAAGCTTTGTTCCGGGTTAGTGCGGTCTTTAATGCCAAAACTGGCAGCGGTGGCTGGCATTAATTGCAAAAGCCCTTGCGCACCCACCCAAGATTTGGCGTTAGGGTTAAATTGAGACTCTTGCATAACCATAGAGGCCAATAGCAACCAGTCCCAACCCAAACGTTTTGCATGCTCTTTTATCAAATCATCGTAAGGAGATAGTCCTTTTTTGCCATTATGTGAGGTAAACTCTTCCCTAACAATTGTATTTACATTACGTGCTGAAAGAAAATATTTTTTATACAAGATATTGAGTAGCCCAGATTTCTGCACCTTTTTAATATTTTGGTTAAGTGAATCAAGTAATACAGGTGAGGTTTTACGTACCGCCCACGCTATACGTGTAGGAAAACTCACGGGCGTTTTAATGTCTATATTTGGGTAATAAAAAGAATTTGCCTGTGCAATATTCTCATCGGCTACTGTGTAATCATATTGCCCGATGGATACTCTTCGTATCATTTCATCCGACTCTACCGAAGCAGAGTCTTCGATGATGTTAATAGCTCCCCCAATTTGTTTTTCTAATGATTTTAAGGTTTCGAGATAGGAGGAGGAGTTTAAGACGTGCACTTTTTTGCCAAGCAAATCCACTTGATTTCGAATAAGCATTTTATTTATCTTGTATGGGTTTATTTTACGCCACCCGTCTGGTTTTCGCTGGATTAGCATTTGGCGTACCGATCTATAATGTTTGGTAAAGTTTACCTGCTCTTTTCGGGTTGGGGTTATGGCCAATGGATAGGCAATCAGGTCAACTTCCCCTCTTTGTAATTTTGAGAATGACTCTTTTATACTAGGCTGAACTATTATTTTAAGACTCACGCCCATATTTTTTGCAAACTTTTTTAAAAGGTCATACTCAAACCCAATGGGGTGGCCTTTGTACAAAAAATACGTGGTGGCACTATAGTCAACCGCAACTCTAAGTTCGTTTCGTTCTAAAATATCGGAAAAATCAATGCTAACAGGAGGAATTAACGTTGAACCCTCTTCTTCTAAAGCGCTTGTTGGTTTACTACAGGAACTAATTAGCAAACCAAAAAGAAGTATATATTTTATGTTAAGCCAGCTCATACTTGTACTAATATACAAATAAAGATACCTGTAAATGGCGTAAAACAAAAAAGGGGCTTCATTGGTGCGAGTTCAATGTTATTTCGTAACAAACCCTAAGTCGAGGGTGTATGATAATCATACTCAATCAAACAAAGTTTTAGGGTTTATTTCTAAAAACTCTTGCCAAAGTAAACCCGATGTTCCTACTAATAATATTTTAGTGGGATTATATTTATTTCTAAAAGTATCCATCCCTCTAGTAAATTTTGATAAACCACTTTTAACCTCAATAGCAATAATGTAATCGTCTTTTTTTAATATAAAATCAACCTCTTCATTTTTATGCCTCCAGTAATAAACTTCATAGTCTCCTTCATCTGCCATATTAATTAAATGTGCACCTATTGCAGACTCAATAACCTGTCCCCATTTTATGGCATCATTGCTAACTTGTTTAAAGCTGTTTTTAGATAAAGCACTAAAAAGTGCTGTGTTTTTAATTTGCCATTTGGGTGATGATGATTTTTCCCTGTGTTTTTCGATATAAAACTTTTGCAAGCCCGTTAATAACCCCGCAACATCAAGCAGGTTTAAATAATGAGCAATGGTTACTGTATTTCCTGCATCCTGTAGTTGACCTAACATTTTATTATAGGATAGTATTTTTGAAGAATAATGCACGCCCATTTCAAATACTTGTTTCATCAATGCCGGTTTATGAATGGTAGTTAACATCAACACATCTTTAGAAATGGTTGCCTCAATTAACGCATTTTTAACATACTCTTTCCATCTTTTTTCGTTTTTAATAAATGGCATTGCTCCAGGATAACCTCCAAACCACGCATATTGTTCATGGGTTAAACCAAAGCAGCTGTTAATTTCATTGAAATTCCAATGTGGTATTTTTAATAGTTCAAACCTTCCGGCTAACGACTCATTTAACCCTTGTTGAAGCATTAAACCAGATGACCCTAATAGTATTACTTTGAGATTTAACTCATTAAATGTATCAGTGTCCCATAACTGCTTAACAGTTTCACTCCAATTTTTAATTTTTTGAATTTCATCAATTATTAATAAATAAGAATCAGAATCAGCATTTTTAAATTTTAACCTTGCAGTTTCCCATTGTTGGATTACCCAAGTAGTAGAATTAGCTTCGTTTTCTGCAATTACATACGTATATGGAATATTAATAGAATTGCACAATTGTTTTACAATGGTTGTTTTACCCACTTGCCTAGGGCCAGTTAAAACTTGTATAACCCGTTGGGCTTGGTTTGTTCTGTTTATGAGTACATCTAACTGTTTTCTTTTAAACTCCATACTACAAATATGCTGTATATTGAGTAAAAATACTAATTGTATTGAGTAAAAGCACTAGTTATATTGAGTAAAATTTATTTAGCAAGCAGCGCAATGTGCTCACCGAGAGCTGCCTTAAAGGGACTCTGTAGCATTAGTTGTGGTTTAGGGAAGATTCTTAGCTATGCTTTGATATTGAGACTAGCGTATAATCCTTTTAAAGTTTAGCGTTTTATAATCTTGATAGTTGAGTTTCCATTTTCCCCTATGATGTGTAAAATATAAATTCCTGACTTCAAACCATTTAACTCTATATAGTCCGACTGAACAATAAATCCATTCTCAACTTTTTTACCTAATTGATTAGTGATAGAAATGTTATAAGTTAACAAACTTCTACTAAGTCCAGCAAAATGAACAACATTTTTAGTGGGGTTAGGGTAAATATTAAACGACAGATTTGTTTTACCTAATCCTAACACAGGGTTTTCATCAAGAACCATATCGTTAGCATCTCTAGGCATTAGTTGGTAATTAGATTGGTATTGACCTATAATGCCAGTGAATGTAAGTTTGCCTGAGGGGATTTCTGTACCCACCAGTGGATGAGAGCTAGAACCAATTCTTAACACCATACTGTTAACACCATCGCTAATAGTAAAATTTCCAGCAGACCCACCTCCTGCAAAAACACCTGATTCTATAAATTCCACATTTTCAATGGTAATTAACTCAGATTCATAGTTCTCATTAACTTGATTTATCGTTATTAATTGTGGCTCTGGTATAATGGCGTTTTCTTTTATGAGAGTTATCACAATAGGTGAGTTCTCAATTTGGAGTAAATTATTATATTCACTCAAGCCTCCACTTACAATTATACTATCACCATAGTTTAGGGGGGCAGATTCATTACCTGCATCAAAACTACGAACTACAATCCCTGCGGTACCATCAAAAATCACTCTGCTATTACTACTGTTGTTACCTTTGCTAATTACTACACCTGAAACACTAACCACATCGTCCAGAGGTTTTTGGCGCGCTTCAGCAAGGGTTATTTGCTGGATACTTCCTTCAGTTCCAGATACTGTGAATAATGCATTTGTGGCTCCTGTGGAACTATGGGTAACTGTAGATTCATAAGTAGAACCATCTTCTACCACTGGTGAAAATTGTATATAAATTACTGTTTCTAGAGGACTTGTATTGCCCTTGAGTATTGTTAATGCTTGATTCCAATTAGAATTATCCAACGATATAGAAAACGGACTGTTGACAACCACTTCAACATCATTAGTTAGATTATAGGCTTTAAGCGTATATTGTTGCACAAGTGTATTGCCCGCAGCAACAGTGCCAAAATTAGTATTAAAAGCTTCTTGGTTTATAGAGAACAAAGGGTCGGTTGAAATTCCCCAAATATCTGCAACCCATGAAGAATTGTCTATAAAAGGATTTCTATTACCTTGATAACCATATATTCCATCATTTCTATCTATCTCTGCCTGATTTACTGGATCGTTTTCGTGCCACTGAAGAAGTGTATATAACACGCCTAACTCAGGATCGCCTGACCTGGATATTCTATCTACAAGCTCAAGGTCTAATGATTCGCTATTATATCGAGTCGCCATATAAAACATTGTTCTTGCCAAATCGCCTTTTACTTCATCCGTTGGTTCCCAAAAATCATCGGTAGTATAAGTATCGGCTGCCTCACCCTGTTCGTTACTTGCAATATTTTCTACATTGTTAAAATCTTTATTACTGCGAGACGAATTTACAGTAGCGTCACACGGGCGTAAAGCATGTGTATCGGTGTAGGCAGTGTCTTGTTCCGAAGGGAAACCATGAGACTTGGGCCATGTATGCTCCCTGTTCCAAAAATCTGGTTCATTATTGCTTGCAAAATTTGACTTTGAAATAGACCTTCTAGTGTAAATAAGTATAACATTACTGCTATTAATGGGATCTTCGTCAACATCTCTCAAAACATCTTTTACTTCTGAGTATGTTTTAACGGTATGGTTTCTTATTATAGAGTGCAGTTTCGATTTTAATTGCTCTCCGGTAAGCCCAGAAGTGCCATCATAATAACCTGCGGGTATTTGCGCATAAACCTCATTTGTTATTAGTGTTGCAAAAAATAAGAAGCTAATAAGTACGTATTTCATAGTAGTTGTTTATTATAGAATATAAAAATAATACCTCAAATCCATTATTTATTAAATTACGTGAGTATTATCATTAAGAAAGGCTATCTAATTAGATAGCCTTTCTTAAAACAGTGAGTTACTCCTTCTATTCAGCTACAATAACATAATCACCATCAGTTTTAATATAGTGTTTGGTGGGTGTTTCATTAGCGGAACCCGTATATACACTATAAGTAACTAAATATTTTTGACCCTCATCAGCTGAAGCAAAATTATTAGCTAAAACATCTGCAATTGAATTAGTTATCTCTTCATCAGACCAAATTCTTAAATCGTAATTACCATATTGTGCCATACTAGCCACTCCCTCAGCATTGATAGTAGCATAATTTGTCATAACCAAGTCATAATCTGCACCATTCATGGTGTATTTGATAGTATTATCAGGCACCCATTGCCCATCTATATTGCCAAGTTGTAATACCTGCTGGATTGTATTTGAATAGATGTTCCAATCCATTCCATCATATATATAGCGAATTAAGGTACCATAAACGGTTCCACTTTTATACAAACCATAAGTGAAAGATTCAATGTCGCCAGCCTCACGTGGGCTATAAAGATACTTTTGTTTAAGAAAAATTGGGATTTTTAATTCAGCTTCATCATCACTTGAAAAATTAGCGTAATTCTCGCCCATAGCAGTATATTCGTCATCAGTAAAACCTGAAGTTTGTTCCCAACCATTACTTGTATAGATAAAACCATCTTTCAAGTATTGGAGACCTGGTGCCCAATATTTATACTCTAAGAACACTAAGTCGCCATTACTTGGCGAAGGAAACGTTTGAGGTACATCTTCGTATGATTCTAGAGATGGATACTTCCAATCTAAAAATTCAGTAATATCAGAAAAACTGCTAAAGTTTCCAAAATTATGACCCAGAGCATCGTAATCAGCTGTGGTTACTTCATAAATGAATTGAATTTTTTGCCTCTGTTTAGGGGCATACAAATCATACCCTACAATTGCACTGGAACCGTTACCAAGTGCAGGGTATTTTTCAGCCAATATATTAGGAATGCCTTCTTTAGCATCATCTTCAGTGCTGAAGTTTCCAAAATCTCCAGCATTTTCATTTCCAGAAAGGGCATAATCATCCTCACTGAGAACAAAGTCTAGATCAACAATAATTGCAGTGGGATTAGCATCCAACTCAGCATTTATATCCTTAAGTGGGTCACAAGCAGTAATTACAAAAACAGCGAGCAACAATAAATATATATTTGAAATTTTCATTATTATATTAATTTAATATTTAAAACTTTACTCTTAATCCCATTGTCCAGGTTCTTCCAAAACCCATAAATACTCTGGCACTTGCTAAATTTGCAGCATCCCATGCATCTGGCACGTACTCAGTATCAAAAGCATTGTTCATTCGACCATTTAATGATGCATCTAAATTACCTAATTTAAACCCATAACGGAATCCAAAATCGAACAAACCATAAGCTGGTAATTTTAATGCTTGCACATTAGTTTCGCCAGATCCAGGAGCATCCCCTCTCTGTAAAGCATCAAATCTTGCGTAGAGGTTATCCGCATAGGTAAAATCTCCATTAACTGAAAAGCCATCAAATAGCTCATAGTCAAGACCTATGGCAGCTGTGGTTTGCGCAGCATCTCCAACTTTAACATCTTTTATGTAAAGGTCAACAGTTCCAATTTGATTTTGGTTTTCATCAAAAACAGGAACATCGATTAAATCATTTTGCCATCTCCAGTTTCCTAAAGAAACAGAACCTCTCATTTTTAATCTAGAAGTTGGGTTATAATAAAATTCAGCTTCAACTCCTTGGTGAATTGCATTTACACCTAATACATTAACTGTAACGTCTTCTCCTGAAGGAACTTGAATTCTTTGGGTAAATGTCTTATCCTTCCAGGTAGTACTGTATGCGTTAAAACTTACTCCACCTTTACTGTATCTAATGCCATATCCAGCTTCTAAGCCAAGTACTTTTTCATTTACAGCATTAGGGTTTGCTTCATTTGTAAAACTTGTAAATACACCATTAAAAAAAGGAGCACGCTCAAAATAACCTGCATTAAAAAAAACATTGTGGTGGCTGTTTAGATTATAATTTGCTCCAGCTTTAAAAACATACCCCAAGAAATTTTTAGTTTCACTTAATTGATTGCCTGGAGTATATTGGAAATAATCTTCTCTAGTGTAAGATGAATTAGATATAGATGCTGAAGCAAACATGGTAAGCGCATCTAGCGTATATTCACCTTGCGTAAAACCACCTAGCCACTTTACGATACCATCATTATTGTACGCAAATTTATCACCAACACCAATCACTTGATTAGGATTATTTACATCTCTGGTATTAATAACAAAGTCACCACCTAGGAGGTTTGTAATTTCTCTAAAATGTTTACCTCTATAATAGCGGCCATCAATACCAGCAGATAACACAAAATTACTTCCAATCTCTTTTGTTAAAACTGATAATAAACCATACCAGTTGTGATCGTTACGAGAAGCTCTCAAGTAAGCTTCTGATTCATTTCCATTAGCAGCAGCCACCTCATTAACAGATACGATATTGTCTAAGTCGATGTATCCATAAGTTGGACCATCCCCTCCTGTACGTACTTGAAATAAGTCTAAGTTATCACCAGCAATACCACCACCACCACCAGTACCAAACGATACATATGCAGTAGTAGCTAACTCAGTAGTTTCGTTTATTGTCCAATAGTGATTTAAAGAAATTTGAGGTTTGTGATAAAAGTTATCTTCTACTTGTACTACTTCTCCTCCTAATTTACCCCAATCATTGTTTTGCCTTCTTCCGTTTGGGCTGTCTCTAAACGTAGTATAAGGAAGATAGTTTTGTCGCTGACCATGACGTTGCTGAGCACCGATTACTGTGAATGTAAGAAGATGTTCATCGTTTATTTTTTTAGCAATGTTCATAAAGTAAGACCAACCTAAAAATTGTAGTCCATCTGCATAATTTTCTCCTTGAGTTCTAGTACCTTGAAGTGTCATTGCCCATCCCTTATCGTTTATACCTGTAGATAACGAAAGACCTACTTTGTTATACAAGTTGTTACCTGTGCCAATAAATACTGAACCTCCTTTTTTTGCATCTGTCGCTTTGGAAATAATGTTTATTGTTCCTCCAACAGAAGGCACAGCAATTTTAGAAGCCCCAAGGCCTCTTTGCACTTGCATAGAACCCGTTACATCAGAAAGCCCAGCCCAGTTAGACCAATACACACGGCCATTTTCCATATCATTTACAGGAACTCCGTTAATCATAACTGCTACATTCTCAGAATCAAAACCTCTAATTCTAATTCTTGCATCACCAAATCCTCCTCCTGCTTTAGTTACATAAACACCAGGAGTTCCTTTTAAAATTTCAGGAAATTCCTGGCTTCCTAGTTTTTCTTCAATGTAGCTGCCTTTAATAGTAGATACAGCTACAGGTGTTTTTCTATCAATAGCAACTGATGCAATTACCTCAATTTCACTTAATCCAATAGTGTTAGATTCAAGTGTTATGGTACCGATGTTAGTTGTTTGACCAGCACTAACTGTAACAGATTTGTTTATAGAACTATAGCCAATAAACGATATGTTAAGTGTAACTGTGCCAGCTTCAACATTGCTAATGGTAAAGTACCCGTCAATATCAGTTGTTGCACCCTGTGTGGTGCCACTTATTACAGCATTTGCTCCAATGAGCGACTCATTGGTTTCAGGATCAAGGACTCTTCCTTTAATCGTTCCTGTTTGTGCAATGGCAAATGAACTTAATGCCATTATACACATAATTAGTAGATTTTTCTTCATTCTATTAAATTTAGTTGATAATTATTAACGTTTAATTTTAGTGCGAAAGTAGGGTGTAATACATGGTTCATTTAAAGTACTATGTTATGGTTTGTATATGATTATGCGAAGGATAATAACATAAACTTAATATACAAACGACCATTAGTTTTCAGTATGCAATAGAAGTAAAAAAAAAACTTACAACAAACCATTTTCAATAATAAATCATTCTAAATTAGCTTGATGCAAACCAGCATTATTGTATTAGCAATCATTAACTTAAGTATGACAAATGGCTATGTTATTTTAGATTAAAATGATAGCTTTATAAATATTTTAAACACCCAATTTTTAGTATGAATAAATTCATTTTAGCAGTATTGCTTTTGGTATTATTTCTTCAAGCCAAAGCCCAGCAAGATTTTAACTATTTTTATAACCAAGAAGTTGATTTTAACCCTAAGATTCCTGCGCCAAAAGATATACTCGGTTACCAAATAGGCGATTGGCATGTAAGCCACGATAAATTAGTGGAGTATATGAAGGCCGTAGCAGCGGCTTCTGATAGGGTTACGTTAGAAGTGGCAGGATATACTTATGAGCACAGGCCAATTCTTTTGCTTACGATTACCAGTCCTCAAAACCAAAAGAACATCGAATCCATTCGCACAGCACATCTTGAGGTAAAAACATCAACCGACAACATAAGTAATAAGCCCGTAATTGTTTGGCTTGGGCATAGCATTCATGGGAATGAGGCAAGTGGTAGCAATGCCTCTTTATTATTGGTTTACTACTTAGCTGCAGCACAAGGAAACGCCATTGATATAATGTTAGAGAATACGGTTGTTTTGCTCGACCCTTCGTATAACCCCGATGGATTAAATAGGTTTGCCAGTTGGGTAAACAGCCATAAAAGCAAAAATTTAGACCCTAGCAGCTTAAGCTTAGAGCATAACGAAGCTTGGCCTCGTGCACGTACAAATCATTATTGGTTCGATTTAAACAGAGATTGGTTGCCTGTGCAGCACCCCGAGTCGCAAGCACGGGTTAAAAACTTTTATAAATGGCAACCCAATATTTTAACCGATCAGCACGAGATGGGTACTAACTCAACTTACTTCTTTCAACCAGGCATCCCTTCTCGTAATAACCCATTAACACCTGAAAAGGCCTTTGATTTAACCCGAAAAATAGCGCGCTACCACGCCAAAGCTATGGATAAAATGGGCTCGCAGTATTATTCTGAAGAAAGTTTTGATGATTACTATCCGGGCAAAGGTTCTACTTTTCCTGATTTGAATGGTTCGGTGGGCATTTTATTTGAACAAGCAAGCTCAAGAGGGCATTTGCAAGAGTCGGTAAATGGAGACTTGAGTTTTAAGTTTGCCATTCGAAACCATGTAACCACAAGCCTATCTACTTTAGAAGCAGCACAAGCCTTGAGGGGAGAGTTATTGGGGCATCAATATGCGTTTTTTGCGGAGGCTAATAAATTAGCCTCCAATGATGCGGTTAAAGGCTATGTATTTAATGGAGATAAAGACTTGAACAAAACCGAGGCCTTTTTAGAAGTACTCACTAGGCATCAAATTGATGTAGAACAGCTAACTTCTGATTATGGCAACTACAAAAAAGAGCAAAGTTATTTGGTTAAATTAGACCAAGCGCAATACCGATTAACCAAAGCCATTTTTGAGAAACGAACTACCTTTAAGGACAGCCTTTTTTATGATGTTTCTGCCTGGACATTGCCCTTGGCTTTTGGCTTGCAATACGAAGAAGTAACGGCCAAACAGTTAGTTAAAATTAAATCAAAAGATATTTCTGAGAAAGGCAATGATTCAAATATTGGGTTAGAGCAATCAGGTTATGGATACCTGCTTACCTGGCACGATTACCTGGCACCGGCTGCCCTAAGTGCTATTCAGCAAGCCGGTTTGCGTACCAAGCTTACAACACATAGGTTTCAGCTTAATGGCAACACTTATGCAAAAGGCACCATTTTTATACCTACACAAAACCAATCGTTAGGTAAGGAGCAAATTTTTAAGCAAATGAGTAAGGTTGTGGCTACTTACAAGGTATTAATAACCGGGATAAATTCTGGCGATGCATCAGGGGTAAAATTAGGAAGCCCTTCTTTTAAAGCCCTTAAAAAATCCAAAATAGCAGTAATGGGGGGAGATGGTGTGTCTTCGTACGAAGTGGGAGAAGTATGGCATTTGCTTGATCAGCGTATGGATATACCTATGAGTTTGGTGGCCATTGACCAACTAAATTCATCCAGTTTAACGCAATTTAATACCCTTATAATGGTAAGCGGAAAGTATGACCAACTAAAAGTAGAGCATTTGAATAATTGGGTAAAAGCAGGAGGGCTTATTATAGCTACTAAGAGTGCCGGCAAGTGGTTAGCTAAAAATAAAATTACCACTGTTAATTATGTTGAAGTTAAAAGCGATAGCACTCAGCAGCGACCGTATGAATTAATGGATCGTTACCGTGGTGCTCAAGTAATTGGCGGAGCTATTTTTGAAACCAAAGCTGATTTAAGCAATCCTTTGTTTTATGGGTATCAGTCGAATAGCATTCCTGTATTTAGAAACAGCATTATTATGATGGAGCGTAGTAAAAATGCGTATGCCAACCCATTAATGTACACAGCTAAGCCGCTGATGAGTGGGTATATATCGTCTAAAAATTTAGATAAACTCGCCAATACTGCTGCCGTGCAAGTGGATAAAGTAGGCAGAGGAACAGTAATTACTTTTACCGATAACCCTAATTTTAGAGCGTTTTGGTACGGCACTAATCGTATGTTTTTAAATGCTATTTTCTTTGGAAGAGAAGTAAAGGTAAAATAGATAAATGTTGAGTCCACTCCGAAAACACCCAAAACCAAAAAAGTCTCTTTTGGCGATCTTTTTGTGAAAATTGCCTGTTTTCGGAGTGGACTCAATGTTAGAATTTTAGATCTGAATAGAGGTCATCCTTCCTTGCTGTGCCGAAGCGGCTACGCAAAAGCGAAATGGAATGACTTTATAGAGCATAAAAAGAGGCTGGTTCATACGAATCAGCCTCTTTTTATGGCAATTACCTCTACGCAAATCTGCGGGAGGTATTATAAATTTATTCTTCCCCTAAAAACGGATAACGATAATCAGTAGGTGAAATAAATGTTTCTTTAATGGTTCGAGGCGAAACCCAACGCATTAAATTAATGGCAGACCCAGCTTTGTCGTTGGTACCCGAAGCCCTAGAGCCCCCAAATGGTTGTTGACCAACTACTGCTCCGGTTGGCTTATCATTAATGTAAAAATTACCAGCAGCATGTACAAGCCTTTTAGTTGCTAGTTCTGTTGCATATCTATCTCTCGAAAAAATGGCCCCTGTTAACGCATAAGGCGAAGTTTCGTCTAGTAACCTAAGCGTATCTTCAAAATTATCTTCGTTATACACATAAATAGTTACCACGGGACCAAAAATTTCTTCGCACATGGTAGTGTACATCGGGTCTTTGGTTTCAAATATGGTAGGCTCAATAAAATATCCTTTCGAGTCATCATGCCCACCACCAGCAACCAGTTCTATTACGGGGCTTTCCTTAGCATCATCAATGTACTTGCTTATTTTATCAAACGATTTTTTATCAATAACCGCATTAATAAAATTACCAAAATCCTCCACATCGCCCATTTTAAAATCAGCTAAATCAGCTTGAACGTATTTTTTTACATCCGCCCAAATATTAGAAGGGATATAAGCTCTGGACGAGGCCGAGCATTTTTGCCCCTGAAACTCAAATGAACCACGGGTAATGGCTGTGGCTACTTGCTTGGCATCGGCAGATTTATGTGCTATAATAAAATCCTTGCCACCCGTTTCGCCTACAATACGAGGGTAGGTTTTGTACTTGCCAATATTAGTGCCAATGGTTTTCCATAAATGCTGAAACACGCCTGTGCTGCCCGTAAAATGCAGCCCAGCAAAATCAGCATGATTAAAGATTACATCTCCCGCCACTGGGCCATCTACCGTAACCATATTAATTACGCCATCAGGCAAGCCGGCTTCTTTAAATACATCCATTATAACTTGTGCCGAATACACTTGTGTGTAAGCTGGTTTCCAAATAGCCACATTGCCCATAAGTGCAGGTGCTGCTGGTAAATTGCCAGCAATGGAAGTAAAGTTAAAAGGGGTTATGGCAAATACAAATCCTTCCAATGGTCTGTATTCTAATCTATTCCAAATACCAGGGGCTGATTCGGGTTGCTCTTTATAGATATCCGTCATGTATTTTACATTAAACTTTAAAAAATCTATAAATTCACAAGCGGCATCAATTTCTGCCTGAAAGGCATTTTTTGACTGCCCCAACATAGTGGTTGCATTAATCTTTGCCCGGTAAGGTCCAGCCAATAAATCAGCCGCTTTTAAAAAGATGGCAGCTCTGTGCTCCCAAGGCATTTCTGCCCATTTGGTGCGAGCACTTAATGCAGCTTTTATGGCTTGCTCCACATGGCTGGCATCGCCTTCATGAAAGTGCCCTAATACATGCTGGTGGTCGTGAGGAGGATTAATCTCAATTTTATTGCCCGTTCTCACTTCTTCACCTCCAATATACATCGGTATATCCACTTGCTTGCTGCGGTACTCTTTTAGGGCTACTTTTAATTCAGCTCGCTCTGGGGTGCCTGGAGCATACGATTTAACCGGTTCGTTTACAGGTACCGGCACGTTATAAAATGCGTTTGACATGATTGATTTTTTTGTTGCAAAGATATGCGGAAAGAACAAATTCTGACATTGATTTTATTAATTTACGTAGCCTAAATTATTCATGCGTTAATATAAATAGTTTAGGCTAAATCATTGATAGAACATAGGCTTTTATATAGAATTAACCAGATGGAGTGTTAACTTTATTTTTTACTTCATAAATAGGTAATAGTTTGTTTAAAAATTTGGGTTTTTCTTTATTACTCGTTTTAGCCTCGCTATCAGCTAATGCACAAACGTATAAAGTAGGCGTGTTTGATAACCCTCCTATGGTTTATATGAATGACGATGGGCAAGCAGAAGGGTTTTTTATTGATTTACTTAATCACATTGCAGCCAAAAACGGGTGGGCGTTAGAATATTACCCTTGTGCTTTTGCAGATTGCAAAAAAATGCTCGAGCGCAATACTATTGACATTTTGCCTGATTTGGGACACTCCATTGCACGCGATTCAATTTTTAATTTTAACGAAACTTCCATTATTTATACTTGGGCCGAAGTCTATTTTTTAGAGAACAGGGATGAACCCATTAATGATATAATGAACTTGGAGGGCCTTAAAATAGCCAGCTTAGAAGGAGATTATTTTTATAAAAATGGTAGAACTGGCTTAATGGACTTGGTTACCGAACTGGGGGTAAACATCGATGTTTATATGGTTGAGTCGTATGGGGAAGCTTTAAAATTGGTTGAAAAAAAGGAAGTGGATGCTGCATTGGTATCAAAAGTGTTTGGAGATTATAATGCGCATAATTATAGTGTTACCAAAAGCCAGGTAATGATTTCTCATTTAAGCCTTAGGTATGGCCTCTCTAAAATTAACCCTGATAGCGAATTGATAAGAGAAGCAATTGACCGAGAAGTAAGGCTGCAAATAAGTGATGACAGCTCTTTGTACTATGATTTAAAAGAAGAATATTTTATTGGGATGCCTGTTGAAGTTATTCCCAAATGGCTGTGGCAAATTATTCTGTCTTTATTACTTGTTGTTGCTTTTTTAATTATTTCAAGTTTATTGTTAAGGTATCAGGTAGAACGAAAAACGAAACAACTTAAAAAAACCAATAAAATATTAAGAGCTTCGGAACATGAAGCAAGGCTTGCACTAAACACCATAGAAGCATCAAGTGATTTGGCTTTTTGGGGGAAACCTGGGAAAGGCATTTTTAAGGTTAATAGTGCCGCACTAAAGGTTTTGGGCTACACAAGCGAGGAAATTCAGGCACTTCCTACTAGTGAGTTAATACCCTCTAAACATTACGAAGAATTTCTTAAAAGTATCCAGTTTAGCACAAAAGACAACCCACATTTGAGGTTTGAAAGTGTGGCTATAAAAAAATCTGGAGAAAAAATCCCCATTGAGGTAAGCGTTGATCAGTTTAAATTTGAAGATGTTGTTTATGTCTGTGGATTTGCAAGAGATATTTCGGATCGTAAAAAAGCAATAGAACAGCGGCAAGAATTGATGTCTCATTTGGCCGAAAGAAATAAAGAGCTAAACTGCCTGTATGCCGTATCAAAGTTAATATCAAGTGAACACAGCTCTATCGAATCCATTTTACAAGAGGCTGTTGAATTAATACCGCTATCGTGGTACTACCCAGAAATAGCTTGTGCAAAAATTATATGCAGTTATGGCGAGTTCTTTTCGTCCGATTTTCAGGAATCTGAATGGAGCATTACTGCCCCCATTACTACCAATGATGGCAGTACAGGTTTTTTAAAAGTATATTATAAAGTGCTAAAGCCTACCCTTCAAGAAGGACCCTTTTCGTTTGAAGAGCGAAATTTAATAGACACA
The DNA here is from genome assembly GCA_026989535.1 of Cyclobacteriaceae bacterium. GTDB lineage: Bacteria > Bacteroidota > Bacteroidia > Cytophagales > Cyclobacteriaceae > JAKISE01. Next base: position 8,094 of record JALSJD010000212.1, on the reverse strand, counting down.
CTTGGCGAACTTTTGGGCAATATGCTTAATGTAAAAGGGGCAGAACAAAAGATTATTGCCACCATAATGAATACCGAAGACAGAGAGCGGGCACGAATTTCTAAAGAAGTGCATGATTCACTGGGTCAAACATTGTCGGCTATAGCCTTAAACATGGATAAAGTGAACCAAGAAGTATCGCAGCTCAGCAAAAAACAGCAAGAGCGGTTTAAAAATTTAAATGTCCTTATTAATCAAGCTGTTAACGAAAGTAGAAACATTGCACATAATTTGATGCCTTCTACTTTAAGCGATTTTGGGTATTCGCTGGCCGTAGAAAATATGATTGAAACCTTAAAAGGGGCAACAGATACCACGTTTAATTTCTACACTAATTATAATAAAAACAGGTTGGACAAATCTGCCGAATTAGGATTGTACAGAATAACTCAGGAAGCCGTTAATAACATTATTAAACATGCGCAAGCTAAAAATGTAACCATTCAACTAATGTGTTACCCCGATATTGTAATTTTAACCATTGAGGATGATGGAGTTGGGTTTGATTTACATAATAATAATGAATTAAGTAGATTTGGGCTAAACAGTATGGAAAATCGGGCTCGATCATTAAATGCTGAGTTTAGTTTAGACAGCGAACCTGGAAAAGGAACCGTAATAACACTGCAAATACATATCAAATAATTGTCAAATGAAAATTTTATTAGTAGATGATCACCGATTAATTAGAGACGCTATCCTATCCTATATGGAAGGAGATAACGAATATGAAGTAGTTGGTGAAGCATCGCAAGGGCAAGAAGCCATTAGAACCTTGGAAGAATTAGAAGTAGATATTGTACTAATGGATATTAATATGCCTATTATGGGAGGGGTAGAGTGTACGAAAGAAATTAAAAAAAGATGGCCGAAAATTAAGGTTATTACATTAAGCATGATGAGTGATAACCAGCATATTAAACAAATGATGGCGGCTGGTGCCAGTGGGTATGTGCTAAAAAATTGCACTGAAAAGGAATTAAAAAAAGCCATAAAAATGGTGTATGAGGGCGACACTTATTATAGTGCAGAAGTTACCGAAGTGGTAATGGTTAATTTAATGAAGAATAATAACACAAAAACCTCGAATCTGGTAGTAGATATGCCACTTACCGAACGCGAAAAAGAGGTATTAGAGCTTATTATTAAAGAGCATACCAATAACGAAATTGCTGATAAATTATTTATCAGCAACCGAACCGTTGATGCCCATAAAAGAAATTTACTCGAAAAAACAGGATCTAAAAATGTAGCAGGCTTGGTAATGTATGCCATCAATAATCAACTTTTTGAAGATTTATAGTGTCCCTTGTCTCTTAAAATAGGCCGTTACTCTTTCAAAAGGTTCTCTATTTCTTTTTCCAAATCTGTAATTGTAGTTGGCCCTAACCCTGAAGTTGAAAGCACTATTTCTCCATTTTTATTTATGGGCACCTCTATTAATTGATTCGCATCAAAATTTTCATAGTGTTTTGTAGGCAATAATAATTTTTGACCCGAGCGAAGCGAACAGATGAATACCTCTAAAAAAATAATAAGGAAGGAATGAATAAATACTATCGGGATACTATGAGAAAATTAGGAGCAACATACGAAACACTATGAAAACCCTTCGGGAACAAAGATAAACAACGATTTGACTTCGTTATATTTTTTTTCAATAGCTTTAGCTATTGAAAAAGCAACCCTGCAAGCTGGCTCGATCGCTAAAAATGTTTACAAAACATTTTTTTAACGCTCCGCCCTCTTGCAACTCATTATTTCTTTTTGTTTTTTGAAAGAAATCAATTAATAGAGGTGCCCTTATGATAATATGAGTAGGGTAAGCATAAATCTCATAGCTATTAATTACCTCTCTACTATCGGGGATAATATGGTATTTGAACTCTTTTTTGGCTTCTTGTGCCGCTTTAGTTTTGATTTTTGTAGAAGTGCGAATTTTTAAGGCAGAGACTAAATAAAAAAAGTTGTTTTTACTCTACCTGAAATTTAAACTTTTCTATAATATAATAGATAAAGTTAAACGAAAGGGCTGAATTGGAGTTTGAGTCCTCTTCTACCTCTTCTTCTGTTTCCCAAAAAGAAAGCTTTGTTTCAGTTGATTTACCAGCAGGTACTACTTGAGGATTTTTTTGAGAAGTATTTATTAATTGCCTACTTTTAACTGCTGTGCTGTCTGTTTTCAACTTTTGATCCGTTGGTTCAGTAGGTTCTGTAATAGCAAACGAATGGTTTGATACAGCAATGGCAAACAATACTAGAAAAAGACTTATACTATTTTTAAACATTTGTTTACGGTTAGGCACTTGTAAATATACGGAGGCACAAACATAAAGTTGCTGCATTAACAAAATTTAACAATAAGGATGATTATTACTTGGCAAGATTTTAAAAAAGTAGAACTACGGGTAGGCACAATCATTAAATCGGAGGTGTTTAAAGAAGCCCGAAACCCTGCCTATATTATTTATGTAGATTTAGGCGAACTTGGCATTAAAAAATCGAGTGCACAAATCACTAACCTCTATCAATTAGAAGAACTTATGGGCAAACAAGTTATTTGTGTTGCTAATTTTGAACCCAAACAAATAGGTTCTATTCGGTCGGAGGTGCTTATTACAGGGTTTAAAGATGCCAATGGACATATTGTGCTTTCAACTGTAGATATGCCTGTGCCTAATGGGCATAGATTGATTTAGTAACTCTATCTTTGAACTGATTACTGATTTTAAAACGATTGAAACAACATTTCACCTCAAACGCTCAGCTTCTTATTAGCAAAGAAGCTTTATATGCTAATATAGCCACATACCGCCATCTACTTGGAGACACCAAAATGCTGGTTATGGTAAAATCTAATGGGTATGGCACCGATGCCCTCATGGTAGCAAAAACCATCGAACATACAGTGGATTATCTAGGAGTTGCCTTTCCTGCAACTGGATTGATGCTCAGAGAAAATGGGATAACCGCTCCCATTTTTGTAATGGCTGGCACCCCCAACGACTTAAAGGAAATGGCCAGCCATCAACTTGAACCTGTACTTTACTCAATGGAGATGGTAAAAGCAGCCATCACACTGGGTAAACCAATGAACGTACATCTGGAAATAGAGGCAGGAATGAAAAGGCTTGGGCTTTACAAAGAAGAACTGGATGAAGTGGTTACGCTTATTAATAATTCGGCTCTAAAGGTGGTGAGTGCATTTGCGCACGTGGTTGCTCCTGCCGAACCAACCCATGATGAATTTACGCATACCCAAGCCACCTATTTTAATGCGTGTTTTGATGTACTCCAACAAGGATTAAATCATCCCCTATTTAAACAATTGATGCCCACGGGCGGTGTGCTTCGCTTTAGTGAGTACCAATATGATATGGTTCGTTTGGGTATTGGAATATACGGGTACGACTCGGCCAATAAATTAAATAAGCAACTGAAGCCCGTAGCAACCTTACAATGTACAATACTACAAATTCTCGAAGTAAAAAAGGGAGAAACTATTGGTTATAGCAGAAAAGGAAGTTTGCCATATAATGGAAAAATAGCAACCCTCAGTATTGGCTATGGAGATGGCTACCTACGTGTTTTTGGTAATGGAAATGCCGAAGTGTTAATCAACGGAAAACGAGCCAAAACCGTGGGTAATATTTGTATGGATTTGGTTATGGTAGATGTCACCCACATTAACTGTACGTCAGGAGACAAGGTAGAATTATTTGGTTCAGAAATTACCATTGCGGAGCTAGCGGAGAAAGCAGCCACAATTCCTTACGAAATATTAACCAATATTAACACACGTATAGCCCGTGTGCTGGTGGATTAGTTTCCCCATTCGTCAAAAAGGAGTAAATAAACTCCCCAAAAATGGTACATTAGCGTTTTACTTATATAACTCTATTTTATCATGATTAAAAAATTAAGCGTCCTGTTCCTTCTTGGAATTATAGTTGGGTTTACAAGCCCTCCTAAAAAAACTAAATTACAAACAAAGGTTGAAGCATTGGCCGAACAAGTAGAAGCCAAAACCATTGAGTGGAGGCATCATTTGCATCAAAATCCTGAGCTTTCGAACCGTGAGTTTAAAACGGCAGAGTATATTGCAGCCCACCTTAAATCATTAGGGTTAGAGGTACAAACCAATGTGGCAAAAACAGGCGTGGTAGCTATTTTAAAAGGCGGCAAACCGGGCCCTGTGGTGGCACTAAGAGCCGATATTGATGCATTGCCTGTACCTGAAAGAGTGGATTCTCCTTGGAAATCAACCGCTATTGGAACGTATAATGGCAACGAAGTGCCAGTAATGCACGCTTGTGGCCACGATACCCATATTGCTATTTTAATGGGCACCGCAGAAGTATTAACCACGGTTAAATCAGAACTGAAAGGAACGGTAAAATTTATCTTTCAACCTGCCGAAGAAGGCGCTCCTAAAGGAGAAGAAGGGGGAGCTAAATTAATGGTGAAAGAAGGTGTTTTAAAAAATCCAGCTGTAGAAGCCATTTTTGGACTGCATATTTCATCGGGCACCCATGTTGGGCAAATTAATTATAGGCCAGGCGGCATTATGGCTAGCTCTAATAGTTTCGAAATTACTATTCACGGCAAACAAGCGCACGGTTCTCGCCCTTGGAGCAGCATCGACCCAATTGTAACTGCTGCACAAATCATAAATAATGCACAAACCATAGTGAGCAGAAATATGCCATTGACCAAAGAAGCTGCCGTAGTTACGTTTGGCAGTGTACACGGTGGTGTGCGCAGCAATATTATTCCTGAAGAAGTTAAATTAGTAGGCACCATTCGTGCGCTAGATAATGATATGCGCAACAAAATTTTTGAGCGCCTCAAAACCATTGCCATAAAAACAGGCGAAAGTAATGGAGCTACCGTGGAGGTTGATATTCATGATGGCTATCCAATTACCTATAATAACCTGGACTTAACCGCTCAAATGCTACCCACCTTGCAGAGCGTGGTTGGAGCAGCTAACGTAAATCTTATTTCTGCTGTTACAGGTGCCGAAGATTTTTCTTTTTTCCAAAGAGAGGTTCCCGGATTCTACTTCTTTTTAGGAGGAACACCCGTAAGCGTAAAACCTGAAGATGCGCCATCGCACCATACTCCTGATTTTTATGTGGAGGATGATGCCTTGGTGATTGGTATTAAGGCAATGAGTAGGATGGTGGTGGATTACTCGATGTAAACGAATCAACCTTTATTCAGAGAGAGAGAAATTTAAACCCTGTTGAATAAACACGTCAATGGTAGAGCGGAATGACAATACGAACGTCATTGCGTAGCCGCTTCGGAAGAGCAAAACCAGACGGACTCTTAACTTTTTGTCTTGACACCTATTAACCTCCAAAGAGAAATACAAAAAGTGGCCTCGAAAGGAATCGAACCTTTATCTAAAGTTTAGGAAACTTCTATTCTATCCATTGAACTACGAGGCCAAAATCTTCTGCAAATATCTTCTACCAGCAGCAGATTTCAAATACTTTTCTCTTTTTCGAGCCGAAGGTCTATCAGGAAGCTCTTCTTTATAAACTATTTCCCAAGTATTATTTTTAGTGCTTTTTGTATGACCTGTATTATGCTCTTTTATTCTTCTCTCAAGATTATTGGTCATTCCAACATACCTTTTTTGATTAGCTCTAGATTTTAATACATAAACAGTAATCATATAAATCTCCATTGAACCCCGCCTGACTGACTCCAGTCGGGCAGACCCGCCTGGATAATGTCGGGCAGGCCCGCCTGACTGACTCCAGTCGGGCAGACCCGCCTGGATAATGTCGGGCAGGCCCGAGGCCATTTAATGGAGTGCAAAGCTATCCTAATAAGGGTCTTTTTTCAAATAGTTAGGGAAAATTGTGTAGAAACGCTCTTCGGCTAAATCGAAAAGAGTAGCTCTAAATTCAGGGATGTTTAATTTATAGGTAGCCGAAATAAATACCGATTGATCATTTTCTTTGCCCAAATGCATTTCTTTAAAATGCAAAATGGCTTCCTCATTACTAAGCTTATGCATTTTAGTGTATTTATCAATTTTGTTAAAAACCACCAGTGTTGGTTTATCTGCAGAGTCAATTTCTGCCAAGGTTTTATTTACAATATCATACTGGTCTTCAAAAAATGGGTGCGATACATCTACAATATGCAATAAAATATCGGCTTCTCTAATTTCGTCTAAAGTACTTTTAAAAGACTCAATAAGCCCGTGGGGGAGCTTGCGAATAAACCCCACCGTATCTGTTAATAAAAAAGGAATTTGGTTAATAACCACCTTACGCACAGTGGAGTCAACCGTTGCAAACAGCTTATTTTCGGCAAATACATCCGATTTAGAAAGCAAGCGCATAATAGTTGATTTACCCACATTAGTATAACCAACCAGCGCAACTCGCACCATTCGTTGCCTGTTTTTTCGTTGTATAAACGATTGCTTATCAATTTTTACCAATTTCTTTTTAAGTAAAGAAATCTTATCTCGCACAATACGCCTATCTGTTTCCAGCTCTGTTTCACCAGGGCCTTTCATACCAATACCTCCTTTTTGCTTGCTAAGGTGGCTCCACATGCGAGTAAGCCGGGGTAGTATGTATTCATATTGTGCCAGCTCCACCTGCGTTCTCGATTGTGCCGTTTTTGCCCTAAGCGAAAAAATATCTAGTATAAGAAGGCTTCTATCTAAAATTTTACATGCCAATTCTGCTTCTAAATTCCGCACTTGCGAAGGACTTAAATCATCATCAAATACCACTATGTCAACATCCTTAAGTTTAGCATAAGTTGCAATGTCTTCTAATTTTCCTTTGCCTACATAGGTTCTAATATCGGGCTTAGGCAAATTTTGCGTAAAGGTAGATATCGTTTCTGCACCCGAAGTACTTACCAAAAAAGCCAGCTCTTCCAAGTGTTCGGCTAACTGTTCGGCTGTTGTATGCTGATCAGCTACTGCCACCAATAGGGCAGTTTCTTTTTTTGCAGAAGTAGAATATGTTTTTGACATAGCTGCAAATCTAATGGAGCGTTTCATAATAAGCGATCTACTCGTGTGCAAATCATCAAACTATGCAACTAAACCCTGTTTGGGTTACTAATTCAAAATTAGAGTGTATATAAGATTAATTATTTTTACTTTTGTAAATACTGAAACGTTGGCCATCTTATGAAAATTGCAATTGTCCTTAATACTTCTTGGAATATCTATAACTTTAGAATGGGGTTAATTAACTCTATTTTGGAAAACGGGCATGATATTACAGCCATTGCTCCAAGAGATGAATACACTCCTCATTTAGTGGAAGCAGGCTGTAGTTATGAAGAAGTAACCATGGATAGCAGGGGAGCCAATGCCATCAAAGATTTTGGCCTCATCATCGAGCTATTAGGAATTTATAGAAGAATAAAACCAGATGTTATTCTTCACTACACCATTAAACCCAATATTTACGGTACGTTAGCAGCCAGCATTTTAAGAATACCCGCGGTTAATAATGTATGCGGATTGGGTACTGCTTTTCTTAATAAAGGGCTTGTTTCTAAAATTGCCATTGGTATGTATAAATTGGCATTTAAGTTTCCTAAACTCATTTATTTTCAGAATGATGATGATAAGCGCTTTTTTGAAGAAAACAACATTATAAAAAATAATGCCACTCAGGTGCTGCCTGGCTCCGGCATTAATTTAAGTCATTTTAAACCTGCACCAGAGGTGGCCAACAAAAAGTTCACCTTTTTACTTATAAGTAGGTTAATTCATGATAAAGGAATTATCGAATACATTGATGCTGTTAGGTACCTAAAGGAAAAAGGAATTGATGCCAATTTTCAGATTTTAGGCAATAAAGACACAGAACACCGAAGAGGGATTTCGGAAGATATAATAAATAGCTGGATTGAATCTAATGTGGTGGAGTACCTTGGGAGTACCGATGATGTGCGTCCATTTATTAATAAAGCAGATTGTGTCGTTCTCCCATCTTACCGAGAAGGAACTCCAAAATCGTTGCTCGAAGCAGCAAGCTCTGCAAAGCCAATTGTTGCCAC
>JALSJD010000211.1 GCA_026989535.1 Cyclobacteriaceae bacterium | reverse complement strand
CCTGTTAACACATGGTAGCGGTACTTTGTTACCCATACTATGTGCACTGTCATGCGTGTCACAGTGTGCGAACCTTTTCGATATTCTCCCATCTTTGTTTTTTTTGCAAATTTAGAAGAATAAATTTTAAGAAAATGCGAGCAACTTTCCTGATTGTCTGGCTTTTTTCGAAACAAATAGAAATTAGACCCCAAAGTTAGAGAAAATGTTGGCGGATAACTGGCAACATTTCCAGTAGCTGTTACAAAACAAGGTGTTTTCTAAGAGACACTAATTAGTAGCCAATTACTGTTTAAAGGAATTTAAAAAAGTTTTCAACATTATTACAACCTGCTGATTACCAGTAACTTAATTTTCAATAAAATTTTGGCTGATTTTGGGAATTTTCAAGTTGGGTTAAATCACCTCTTTGGTGTAAATCATTTGAGTTGGGTAGGCAAAATCGAGTTTGTGCGTAGCAAATTGTTTTAAAACTTCTAAGTTAATTTGGGTTCGGATGCCCATAATATCTTCACCAGGTTTAATGTAATAAATAAAAGTAATTTCAAGTGCTGAATCCCCAAAGCCAGAAAAGCCTATTATCACCTTTTCTTCCACTCCAGTATTGGCTTCTGCAATGTTTTTAAGCAGCTGCATAGCTTGCTCAATTTGCTCTGCCGTAACATCATATACCAAACCAAGAGTATTTACCATTTTTCGTGAGGGTTCCTCCGATACATTCTCAATCATAGAGTCGGCAATCTTGGCGTTAGGTATGGTAACCATTCGCCCTTCCAGTGTTGTCATACGAGAGCTGCGCAAGCCAACTTCATAAATTATTCCGTCAAAATCGCCTATTTTTATTCGGTCGCCTACTTTAAAGGGTTTATCGGTAAAAATAGTAAAGCCTCCAAAAAAATTAGCTACCGTATCTTTGGCAGCCATTGCTAAGGCCAAGCCCCCTATGCCAAGTCCTGCAATTAAGGGGGCAATTTCGATTCCTGCATTATTTAAGGCCACAATTATGCCTAAAATCCAAATTATGGCACGAACAGCCTTGCGAACAACTGGCAAAATCATATCATCTAAGTCGGTATCTGATTCTTGCGTCATTGGCACCACATACTGCTCAATTAGCGCATCAAACAGTCTTCCAATCATCCATGTTACCGTAATAATAATAGCGGCATACATTCCATGCTCAATAAAAGAAGTAAGCCCTTCCGAAAAATTTAATCGACCCAAACCATACCAAAAACCAATAATTATTACCACAACAACCAAAGGCTCCTCCAGCATATCTACCAAAAGATCATCTAATTTACTCTTTGTTTTTTTTGTAACTCTTTTTACTGTTTTGCTTAAGAACCAATAGGCTATTTTGCCAATAAAAATAGAGCCAATAATGATAGCAATAGAGATAGCCCAATCGGACAAAGAGTTACCGTAATAGGTTGTTGAAAAGACATTGTTGAAGTTCATAGTTCATAGATTTTGGTAAATATTCCTGCTGTTTTATTATATAAGTGGCAGCAGCAATACCAAATCTACTATTTGCAATTATTTTTTCCTATTAATCTCGAACTTCGATTAATTTTAATTATCCCTCCTATTATGAGGAATACTACCTAAATTGAGCGATTCAGATGCCATGCTGTGTTTTATATCCACAGCCGTAGCGAATTCTTTTTGAGCTTCACAAAAGTTTTATGTTCTTGTTCTAGTACTTAGTGTGGCTCTTGCATCCTTACAGGCTTGGCTACGCTATGCAACGTTTTTTTAACCTGAACAATATGGATTAGCACACACAATCTACAGAATGGTGCAATTTCTCTCCCTTTTAATTTTTTAGCATGTTTTTGAGGCACAATTTTGCATTGTTTAAACCTGGATTATGCGATAGGATTCGGTATGAAGGGTTAAAAAAATATAGTCATGAGTCCACTCTGAAAAAATAATTTTAACATCCACACTCTTTTTCCTGGTGTCACTCACAGGAGTGACGCAAACTTTAAACAAAGAAACACTTTGTAAAAAGTGGCACTGGCATTAAACAATTACTTTTTTCATGTAATTATTGGCATGTTATCTATAACCTGTATAATTCATGAATAATCTATTACGCATTACAATTTACTATCACTCAGGCACTTACTAAAATTTTACTACTCAACGTAGCTCGCTACGCCTCCGTTCCAAAATTCTCCGTGGGTTCCTGATTAACAGCTACTTGAAATGCTCATCACGAAGATTTATGAATTATACAGGATAAAACTGTTTTTCGGAAGAGTAGAACATGTATTCTCCATTGAATTTACATTTGTTTACGCCTTTGTATTTAGTGTTTTAATTGTAGTTTTTTCGCATCTATGGCGCAAAAAAATTAATAAAGGGCCATTGGAGTATTTAATGCGAAAGATTACAGGATAGATTGGGGAGAGAGCTTTTTATTTTAACTTTTGGCTATTGGCAACAAAATCAAACCGATTAACGCAATAGAGGTAGAATTCATCGTATAGTTTAAGAAGTTTTTGAGTTGATTTATACACATTATTAATGCTTTTTACTACCTATTCTTGGTTAAATGAGTATTCATGTGCAATTTCATTTCTCTCTTTACGCAAAGCTAGCCAGTCATTTTTGCTAATCAGTTCTAATTCTTCCAGCCTGTTTAGTCGGTCAATAAATGGCTTGCTCTTTACCTCTTCTTCCATCAACTCTAAAATAGCAGGAAATAGCTTATCCCCCATCGTGTCTTGTAATTTCGAAAATCTAAAAATCATTTGGTCGATAAAGCTGGATAGCTCTGGGTTAATGCCCGCATATTTTTTAGCTGTAAATGGTATATGTTTCTCCAGCTTTTCGCAAGTAGTTAAAAGTTTTGTTTTATGCCGGTTGCATTCATACAGTTTTTCAACAAATGTTTCAGTCTGTTTCATTAGAGTTCAATCCTATTTTTTAATGCTTCTTGCTCAATAAGCCTGTTTTTATCTTTTGCAATTATTACATCAATTTTTTGCTCGCCAAGGGTATGATCTAGCTCTACCAAAAAATTAATTTTTTGCTGATGCACTTCTTCTGTATTTTCGTTAAGGTGTAAATACAAATCTATATCACCACCTCGCTGCTTGTCATCTGTTCGGCTACCAAACAGATAGATTTTACCTCCTCTAAAATTATTTTTAAAGGCTGTTTTTATAGAGGCTATTTCTTGAGGTTGGAGTCTCATAGGTATTTTAATAAACAGCACTTAAACCAATAGATAAAACAAATTATAGAGGTGGGCATTTACGTACATATTTAATTTAGGCATTTCTCTTACTTAATGGTAACACTCAAATCTCATGACCGTCATTCCTGCGTAGGCAGGAATCCGTACATATGGTTAAGTTATGGAATTGAGAAATTTTGTACCTTAATATTCCATATTGACATATTTATCGCTATTGGTGTATGTATATAAATGCCTACCTCTAACAAATTATTACCTAATTTTAGGTAAATATAATACCAACAGAGAAGATGCGCATTAGTTTATCGTGTATAAAACCAAGATATTATTTTAAAGATGTGATTGAAACCAATTCTGTTTTAAAATTGATGAGTGATATTGGCTTCATCAAGAACAAATAATCACCCCCTTTAAAGTAATTGCATTGAAAAAGCTGAACAATTTAAGATTGTTATATTTTTGACCAAATTAGTTTTATAAAAAAAACTAACGCACGATTTATGATGCTTTAACAAGTTCGAGTTAATACTTTATATATGGTATAATAATGGGAATAATCATTCGCCAAAGTATAATATCTACCACCCTCACCTATTTAGGGGTTATTATAGGCTATATCAATATTCTAATTTTGTTTCCCAAATATATGAGTCCGGAGCAAGTAGGGCTTCAACGTACTTTTCAAGATGCAGCCCTCCTTCTTGTCCCGTTTGTTCAAATCGGTGTTAGCCAGCTTACATTAAAATATTTCCCAAAGTATAAAAACAAAGCTTATTACTCAGAATTTGTTACAATTATTTTAGCGTTTTTTTTAATTGCAGCTCTAATTTTTAGCTCCTTTTACCTCTTTTTTGAACGAGAAATTAGCTTATATTTTGCCACCAATTCAGCGGAAATAAATCAATATTTAGGCCTTATTTTTGGATTATCTATTTTACTTGCGTTACATCAAGTATTGGTTGCCTTTACTCAATCATCTTTAAATATTATTCTTCCTATTTTTTTAAAAGAAGTAATATTAAGAGCCCTTACACTTATTGATATTATTTTATTTGCCACTAATACAATTAGTTTTAACCTATTTATCTATCTTTTAGCAGGTGCCTATTTTCTTAGTTTCATTGCTTTGCTTATTTACCTGATAAGTACTAAAACCATCTCATTATCATTTAAAATTGAACATTTTAAAAAATCGATTTTAAAAGAGATGGTTGTTTATTCCCTATTTACTTTTCTAGGAGCAAGTGGAATACTTATTATTGGCAAGGTTGACAGCATAATGGTAAGTAGTATGCTGGGTTTACATGAAAATGGAATTTATGCTACGGCATTTTATATTGCAGTTCTAATTGAACTACCTAAAAGGGCTATTGCCCAAATTGGAACGCCAATTATTTCAAAGGCCTATAAAGAAAATAATGCCAAGGAGATTAAATCCATTTATGCAAAAAGCTCAATTAATAACTTAATTATTGGTTCGTTATTATACGTTGGTATATGGATAAATCTTGATAATATTTTTGCACTAATACCAAATTCTCACTATTATATTATTGGAAAATGGGTGGTTCTAATTGTAGGAACGGGCAAATTAATTGATATGGCTGCTGGCTTAAATGGAGAAATTATTGCAATGTCGAAAAATTACAAAGTAAACACCTACTTAATTGTATTATTAACGGCTTTTACCATATATGCTAACTATCTATTAATTCCTCTCTATGGGCTTGAAGGGGCAGCCATAGGGTCTGCAATTGCTATATTTTTGTACAATTTTAGCAAGTTTTTATTTTTATTAATAAAGGAACGCCTACAACCTTTTTCATTCCAAACTATTAAAGTCTTGTTTATTGGGTCTTTTTGTTTAATTGTGGGGCTAAACATTCCTCAACTAATGAATATCTACTTTGATATTCTAATTCGTTCTACTGTTGTTACCGTTATGTTTGGAGCCCTAGTTTTGTTAATGAAACCCAGTGCAGAAGTAAACAGCCTTGTATCACAAATTTGGAATCGTATATTTAGAACCAAATAAGAGATTTTTCTTATTTTTTGATAGCAACTATTCGAATAACCGATGGGTCTTCGTTTTTATATTTAGCAAGACTGGTAGCTTCAATTTGATATTCAATTGAGAATCCTATCTCTTTCAATTCGTTTACCATTTCATCTAATCTAATAAACCTTCTATAGTGGTCAGTTACAAATGCGTCCGTTTCTACTTCTTTCCCTTCACCGCAAAAGTTATCATTTACACTTCGAACTTCAATACAAAACTTTCCTCCTTGCTTGAGATATTTAAAAGCCCACATCATGGTATCAGACGCTTGGTTTTTGTTTACAGAATGCAGCGTAAATCTGGAATAAACTGTATCAAAATTCCCTAAATTATCCAGTTTGGTGAAATCTGCAACCTTAAATTCAGTGTTTTTAAGAGCTAATCCATTTAATTCAGACACTATATTCTTACACTGGTCTATTCCTAGTACATCAATACCTTGTTTAGCAAAGTACAGGCTATCTCTTCCATTGCCACATCCTAATTCTACCATACTACCGTTAATAGTATAGTTTTCTATTAAAAAAGTAGCAAAAGGAGAAGGATTCAATACCCCCTTTTTATTAGAATAAAATGCTTCCCAAAAATTCTTGTCGCTCATATATAAAAATTGAAGTTGCGAATATATAACCCTCAATAATACTTATGGCTTATAACATTTAAATTTTTATTTAATTTCATACGCTCACAAAAAATCAACTAATTTTCTCCTACTTTTAGTATCCATTCAATTGATTATTATCTGTAATTTTGAATCCAAGTAGAAAACATACTAATTAGGAATGTACTTAAAAGTTTACGGTCTTTTTTTACGGTTTTTGCAATGGAGCTATCTACTATTCTTTAATAGAACAAAACCTCACATTATTATGGGAAGTTCTGCAGGCACAAATGTAAATGGCAACTCTAAGGCACTATTTATGTATATGTTTTTAACTAAAACGCCTATTAAAGGCTACTTTATAACAAGAAAAAGATCACTTTATAAAGAATACATAATTACTTATCCAGAACATTTTTTATACGCATACTCTTTTAGGGGGTTAAGTAAAGTTATCACGGCAAAAGCGTATGTAATTACACATGGCCCTTGGGATATTACCCCTTATAAAATAACCAATACGAAAAAACCGTTAGTAAACCTTTGGCATGGTTTCCCGATTAAAAAACTAGGAACCGATGCCCATAATTTAACAGAAAATCAAAAAAAGAAAGTGCTTGGCGATTTTGATGGTTTAGTAGTGATGTCGGAAGAAGAAAAAGGACATATGAGCAGGTGCTACCATACGAAACCTGAAAATACTTGGATAACAGGCTATCCAAGAAACGACTTTACCTTTCACCGCAACAAGAAAATCTTGGATAAAATCCCCTACATCAAGGAAAAAAAAGTACTCCTATACGCCCCTACTTGGAGAGATGAGGGTAAAACCAAGTTGTTTCCATTCGGTGATTTCAGCAATTATAAATTGGAAGCTTTTTTGAAAGACCAAAATGCAATTATGTTGTTAAGAATTCATAAAAATGAACTTAAACAGCACAATTTGGAAGAAACAAGCGTGTTGAAAATATGTGATGGCAATGTAGTACAAGAAATAAGTGAACTTCTGCCTTTCACAGATATTCTAATAACAGATTACAGCAGTGTTTACATTGATCAACTCCTAGTTGATAAACCTATGATTTTTGTGCCTTATGATTTAGAAGAGTTTAGTAAGATACGTGGTTTTAACTTTGAATTTAATGATGTTACACCCGGCCCAAAAGTTGAAACCTTTAATGATCTATTGGCTCAGATTAAAAGGTATTTAGATAACCCAAAACTTGATTATGAAGAGAGAATTAAAATAAAAAACAGATTCCATAAATACCAAGATGACCAAAGTTCAAAACGAGTTTATCAAAGAATTGAAGCATTAATTAATTTCGACTCAAGAAAAATTTAAGATGACAAATATTAGAGTTGGAATGATTTTTCATGGGGAATACCCTCCCCACCCAAGAATAGAAAATCAGGCACTACATTTAATAAAAAATAATGTTGATGTATTCTTTTTTTGTGTAACTTATAATAAAAAAGATGCTTCCATAACCAATTACAAGGGCATTAATCTTGTTAAAACCTACTACCCTAAATTGGTGTATCGCTTATCTGCACTTGCCTATACTTTTCCTTTATATCACTGGGTACTTAAAAAGAAGGTAAACGACTTTATAAAAAATAACAAAATTGAGTTTTTACATGTACACAATATGGTTATTGCAAAAACTGTATTTAGTGCAAACCAGAAATTTAATTTACCATTGGTATTAGATATACACGAGAATATTCCTGAAATAATGAAGCACTACCCACACTTAAAAACGAGCATGGGCAAAATGCTAATCAATCCTATTAAATGGAAAAAAAAGGAAAGTGAATTTATAACTTTAGCGAAAAAAATTATTGTGGTTACCCAAGAAGCTAAAGAAGAAATCATTAACCGAACAAAAATTCTACCTGAAAAGGTTAAAGTACTCCCCAATTTCACCAACTCTGGCTTCTTGAAAAAATATTATAATAAAACGCTGGAAAACAAATACTTAACTAACTTTAAAGTGCTTTACATAGGCGATACTGGAAGTAGAAGAGGCCTAATATCAGTAATTAAGTCAGTAAAATATTTAATAGATTCCATTCCAAATTTAGCTATTATTATTGTTGGTAAAAGTAAAGATGATGCTGAATTACAGCAGGAAATATTAAAAGAGAATGCAAGTTCTTATGTTTTTTTAGAAGGTTGGCAAAATGAAGATTCACTGCCTGATTACGTGCATATTGCTGATGTTGGCATTTGCCCTATCCTCAGAAACCGCCACCATGATACAACGTATGCTAATAAACTTTTTCAATATGCTATGCATGGCAAAGCCATTTTAGCCAGCGATTGCCCTTCCCAAGCCCAATTAATTATTAAAAATAAATGGGGAGTTATCCATAAAGCGGATGACCCTAAAGACTTTGCAGATAAATTAGTAAGTCTTTATAAAAATAAAGAGGCTCGGACTCGATTTGGCGAAAACGGAAAAACCTCGATTGCCACTAAATACAATTTTGATAGCAGCAGTTTTAATGAAAAATTTTATAAAGCATTAAATAATTAGGGTTAACCCAAAAACTCCCTAACCGCCAACGCCACATACGCTGCCTGCACCTTATTAAGCTCGGCATACATGGGTAGCGACAGTATTTTATCAGACATAGCCTCTGCTACTGGAAAAGCCCCTTGCGCTTTAAATATCCCCACTTGATGCAATGGTTTGGGGTAGTGAATTTGAGTCTCAATCCCTTTTGTTGCCAAAAACGCTTTTAGTTCATCTCGCTTATCCGTTTGAATCACAAATAAATGATACACGTGCTCATACCCAGTAGGCTTTGATGGTAGTTTAACAGGGGCATCCCTTAATAAATCTACATACCAACTGGCCACTAATTGCCGCTTTGTTGTCCACTCAGTAAGGTGCTTTAGCTTTACATTTAAAATAGCTGCCTGCATACTATCCAATCGGCTATTTCTGCCCACACGTATATGGTTATGCTTACCCTGCTGTCCTAAACGGGCAATTATTCGGGCTTTTCCGTCTAATTTTTTCGAATTGGTTACGACTGCCCCACCATCGCCATAGGCCCCTAAATTTTTGCCGGGATAAAAACTATAGGTAGCCATATCGCCAAATGAACCTACCTTTTTTCCATCAATAGTGGCATTATGCGCTTGGGCGCAATCTTCAATTATTTTAAGGCTATGGTTTTTAGCAATGTCTAAAATTGATTTCATATCAACAGGCAAGCCATAAAAATGTACAGGAATAATGGCTTTGGTTTGGGCAGTTATTTTAGCCTCTATTTTAGATACATCTATGGTATAAAAATCAGGATGCACCTCTACAAAAATGGGGGTAGCTCCTACCCTGCTTACCGCACTGGCCGTTGATACCCACGTATAAGCCGGCACTAATACTTCATCCCCTTTACCTATTTCGAGGGCTTCCAAGGCAATCTCAATGGCATCGGTTCCATTGGCACACCCAATGCAGTGGGCTACACCCATATAAGTAGCAAAATTTTTCTCAAAAGAGGCTAAAGGTTCTCCATTAACAAAAATGGCATTAGTTAATATGCCTGCTATGGCTTCATCAATCTCTGTTTTTATAGATTGATATTGTATTTGAAGGTCAACAAATGGTATATTCATAATGTATTCGACATCTTTAAAAATATCTCCCGCTGATCTCGCAGAATTTCGCAGATTAGAGAGCTGGGATTATCTGCGAGATCTGCGGGAGACTTTATTTCTTTCGTGCAGGGTTGCCCACATAAATTCCTGGCTCATTAATATTTTTTGTAACCACAGCCCCTGCTCCAATTACCACATCATTACAAATAGAAACGGGTAAAATAGTGGCATTAGAACCAATAGAAACATTATTGCCAATGTTGGTTGATTTCCATAACGCCATATCTCCCCCGGCTGGTTTTCCTTTGGAGAAAAGATCGTTTATAAACATTACGCCATGCCCAATAAAGCAACCTGCACCAATATTTACCAACTCACAAACAAAAGTATGCGATTGAATTTTAGTTTTACTCCCAACTTTTACCCCTTTTTGAATTTCTACAAAAGGCCCAATAAAACAATCATCACCAATGGTGCATTCATATAGGTTTACAGGTTCTACCACGGTTACATCTTTGCCAAAGATTACATCCTTAATCCCGGATTTTAATAGTGTGGGCTTATGCATTAGCTCCATTATAAATAGTTTCTATGGCAGCAATTGAAAGTTCGCCTTCTTTGCCCTCCACAATATTAGAAATTTCGCCCGATAAATCTTTTACAACCTCCTCAATTACCCGATGATGGTTAGAACTTGACCCTTGATACTTACCATAATTATTAGGCTGATCTATAAAAGAAATATTATCAGGCAGCGGATGAGACTTTACATCCCAATATTCCACTTTATTTAAATAACCACCTCCAATTTTAATAGTGCCGTGCTCACCCATAATGGTAATGCTGCCCTCATAGTTTTTATTATACACATTGGTTGTCCACGAAATGGAGCCAATCACGCCCGACTCAAAAAGCACAGAGGACTGTCCATTATCCTCAATTTCTATATCATGTGCCTGCGTAGCCATTACTGTTTTGGCTTCGGTTATTTTGCCAAACCACCACACTAAAATATCTATAAAATGACTTGCTTGTGTAAACAAAGCTCCCCTTTCCGTTTCTTTGCTCCCTCTCCACTCCGATTGGTTATAATAATCCTGATGCCTGTTCCAAAGCACATTGCAATGCACCTTGTAAATTTTTCCTAAACGATTATTTTTTATGGCTTCATCGGCCAAGCGGATAGGTACATTATACCTGTTTTGTTTAACCACAAATAATTTTAGACTGGCATCAACCGCAGCTTGCGACATTTCTGCTGCATCTTTTGCCGAAAGTGTCATAGGCTTTTCCACCACCACATGCTTGCCTGCTTTTAGGGCAGCCAACGTCATAGGTTTATGCAAATGGTGAGGTGTGCAAATGGTTACCACATCTATATCCTCTTTAAGTAGTTGCTCATGATTTTTATAAACAGACATACCTCCATATAAATCTGCCTGCCCTTGCGCTTCCGCAACTTTTATATCACAAACAGATTTTAAATCAGCAAACGCATACTGATCCAATACGGCCGCATGCCGTTTGCCAATATGGCCACATCCAATAATTCCAAATCGTTTTTTCTCCATTATAAAAAATATGGTGTAAAGATAAAAATTAGATTAGTTTAGTGTTCGTCTATAAAGTAAATGTTTTCAGAAATAACAAATGACAAAAATCAAATAACCAATAAATTTCAAATTTCAATCACCTAAACACCAAACACTTACATGGTTTGATGTTTTCGTTTATAACCTATTCAGCCAACAGTAGCACCTCGTAGTTGCTATGAGGATATAATTTATCGTTGGTTGTTCATTGAATTTCTGCTCGTGTGTTAGTTACTAAATTTTTGCTTAGATTTTTTCTTTGAACAAGGCAAAATTTGC
>JALSJD010000210.1 GCA_026989535.1 Cyclobacteriaceae bacterium | reverse complement strand
ATGGTGATCTTTTCGCCCAGAAAATTAAGGTCTATTATACTATTTCTGGGTGTTTTGTTCCTTGCTTTTTTATAGATAATTCTTTATTAATCATTTGGATAGGTTGTTTTTCAGGGGTGACTAAATAATAATGCTAATCCACAGAAAACACTAACAACTGTTGTATATGGATTGCAGGCAATATCATTTTTACTTGGTTTTACTTACATAATTGCTGTCATTGTGAACTACGTTAAAAAAACTGATGTAGCTGGAACTTGGTTAGAGTCACATTTTAAATGGCAAATACGCACATTTTGGTATCCACTTTTATGGTCAATATTGGGACTAATAGGCATATATTTTATAATTGGCATTCCAATATTAATTGCAAATACTATCTGGGTAATATATCGAATTGTAAAAGGTTGGTTGAGACTGAATGATGGAAAGGAAATGTACTCAAAAGCATAACAAGTTGCTCAAAAACGGACTTGCCTACTCAGGGTTTCTATGCTATTTACGGTCAAAAATACCTCGCTACATTCATAATAATTAATTTACATTCAGTATGTTACATAACGTCAAAAGTGCATTTTTCAGCGTAAACAGTATATTTGCGCTTTGTAGTGTCAGTAAGTATTATTTTGTTTTACGGTTTGCTGGCTTAAATCGGCAAACCCTTTAGCAAGGCGTTAGCTGCTGACGAATAAATATGGAACAAGCAATCAAAGAAGTTAAGCGAAGTATCGAATATCACAAAACTTGTATAAAACGATTGAGTTTAGGTATGTGGGTAATTGTATTGCTTGCTTTAGTTTCATATATTCTAATAGTTACAATGATGGGTATTGAAATTGACAAGTTGTCTGCTGTAATCACGTTTGCTGTTGAGAAAGGTGTAGGTGAATTACCGAAAGATCCATCAAAATTGGTCTTTGCTGGTAGAGATAATAATATGGGCTATCTAGTTCTTGCAATGTTTGCCGCCGTATTATTAGCTATTTTCGGTAAAATGCGGTTCCATCTCAAAGAGTTTTCAACGAATGAACAGCGTCTGTTCGATTTAATAACTATACATGCTGCAAATGATGCAGAAATGAATTCAGAAGTACGGAATAAGTTACTTTCAAATAGTGCAGTAATTAAGTCAAGTAATGATCCAATAATTAACCTGAGTTCGGAAACGGTGACAAAAATATCAGATGCAGTTCTTTCTAGAATTGAAAGTTTATTTAGGGGTAAAGGCAGCTAATCGGGTGAGGGCCGGTTTCTCTCCGCCATCCCCAGGTGAGTAGCCCAAAGGAACCTCTCCTTCAGGCTCTCTCAGAACCGTACGTGAACCTCTCGATTCATACGACTCCCATCGTTCAGCCGTTTTTATACAACACACCCCAATGGACAAAAATTGTAGGCTGTCGCTCAGCAATTTGCCTCAACCATTTTGTTGCTTCCCGTTGACGCCCTCTTAGCTTTTTATACTTGCAGGTTGCCCAACGGACTAAACGCCAATTGATATGATTAAGAATGCCAAACAGTGCAGAAGGATTAAACCGCCCATAATAATGAATCCAGCCTCGCATGATAGGATTACATTCTCGTGCTAAATCTTCAAGCGTGTCACCTGGCCGTAATTGCCAGCTCCATCT
>JALSJD010000209.1 GCA_026989535.1 Cyclobacteriaceae bacterium | reverse complement strand
TTGGTCAACACCGAATAACCAAAATATCCGGTAAATCAACCAGTGTGTGGGTTATCAAAAAAAGCCTCAGCGAAAATCATCGTTGAGGCTTTTTTATGAAGGTATTTTGGCTATTCGGCTAAGTGTTTTGTGAGGCGTATTATTATTAAGCTGTTTTCACATGAAGATGTCCTCCAACTGCCCTAAGTACTTTTAATATCGTTTCAAATTGAGGTTTTGCACCATCCGATAATGCTTTGTACAAACTAGGTCGGCTTAAACCTGTTTCTTCTGCTATTTTTGTCATTCCTTGTGCTTTTGCAACATGTCCTAATGCAGAAATTATATCAGTTGAATCGCCTTCTTCTAGTACAGTATTCAAATATTCTGTTATGATTTCATCATCATCCAAGTATTCAGCTATGTCGAATTTTGTTGCCGTTTTCATGCTAATTTCCTTCAAGTTCAATTTTATACTCATTCCAAATCTGCTTTGCTTTTATAATGTCCTTTTGTTGAGTTGATTTATCTCCTCCATTCAACAATAACACTATCAGACCGTTCTGTTCTTTTAAAAACGGCAACCTTTTGCATAGTGAATCCGCAATTCACTAATTCCTTGTCCTACTGGCTCGCAATCTCCAAAATTTCCATGTTCTTCTATTCGCTGAATTCTAAAAAGGATTTTTGCCTTGGATCTTCTGTCTTTTAACTTTCGAAACCATTTTTCGAATTCGTCCGTCTTTTCAATAGAATACATACACAAATGTATTCACTTGGATACAGTTTTGCAAGAAAAATTTATAAAACGAAAGGATAATTGAAATGTTAGACTTATGCCTCACAACTACTCAATAAATATACCTTGCACTTTAACTTACCATTAATACGACCAATCAATTAGTGCTGAGGCCCATGTATAGCCACTGCCAAAAGCGGCCAAACAAAGCAGGTCTCCTTTTTTAAGCTTTCCTTGTTCCCAGGCTTCGCTTATGGCAATAGGAATAGAAGCTGCTGTGGTATTGCCATAATGCATAATATTATTAAATACTTTTTCATCTGGTAATTTAAGCTTGCGCTGCACAAACTGGCTTATGCGTAAATTTGCTTGGTGAGGAATGAATAAGTCGAGGTCATCAGTAGTTTTTCCGGTGGCTTCCAATGCCTCGTTAATTACTTCTTCAAAACGAACCACAGCGTGTTTAAATACCTGATTTCCATTCATATACACCTTAAAACTAGGTCCTTCAATTAGTTCTTTACTAAGCCTTACTTTACGGCTGCTTCCAGGATCTTTTACATATAATTCTTCTGCATAATTACCATCTGAGTGCAGATGGCTGGTTAATACGCCTGTATTTTCTTCGGTGGCTTGTAGAATGGCAGCTCCGGCACCATCCGCAAATATTACATTGGTGCTTCTTCCTGCGGTTGATTGATCGAGGGCAGATGATTGAATTTCAGCGCCAACCACCAAAATAGTTTTGTACATACCCGATTTAATAAAAGCATCAGCAGTGGAAAGCCCATAAATAAAACCAGAGCATGCATTTCTTATGTCCATAGCGGCTATTTCACCACCAAGGCCAAGCTCACGTTGAAGCAATACGCCAGAGCCAGGGAAAAAGTAATCGGGGGTAATGGTGGCAAAAATAATAAAATCTATCTCTTTGGCTTCGAGCCCAGCACGTTCAAGTGCTAGCTTACTCGCTTTGGTGGCCATATTGGCTACGGTGTCCTTTTCGGGGTTAAACCACCTCCGTTCTTTAATGCCCGTTCGCTCTTGAATCCACGCATCGGTGGTATCAACAAACTTGGTTAAATCATCGTTTGTAACAATATTTTCAGGTACATAATGGCCAACTCCAACAATTTTAGAATTCATATTTTCTGTAATTAGGTGGCAAATTAAATGATTTTGCTATAATTAGCAATCAATTATACACAGAACTAATCAAATAATGAATAGTTTCCAAATTGATCGGCTGGAGGGGCAGGGGTTAGCAAGTTTGCCCCATCGTTCGCTAAATTATTAACGAATGGAGATACAGCATACGAAGTAAAATTGGGGGGCGAAGACTTATTTAATAGGGCAAGGCATTCTTCTATACCCAACGTAGATTGCAACCAAGTTTGTTCGTTACTTGAATCTAAAATAACAGGGATATCTGCGGTAATTTTTTGAATGCTGACAGGTGCAGGTTGCGTAATTAAAGCAAAGGTGCCTAATCTGGCACCCTCCATATTTTCATAGGTTTCCCACAAGCCAGCCATTGCAAACAACGATTTTGATTCTAACGCTACTCGATAGGGTACTTGGCCTTTTTTGCTGATGGATTTCCACACATAAAACCCATCTGCTAATACGAGGCAACGCCTGCTTTTAAGCGCATTTTTGTAAAAATGCTTTTCGGTAAGTTGATTAACGGGTGCGTTAATTAATTTGGAAGCGATGCGCTTGTTTTTAGATAAGTGAGGCTCCGTACCCCAATAAAACTGCTTTATAATAGCATTGCCCAAAGTAATAATGGGTAATGCTTGCGTAGGTGCTGCATTAAACCTTGGTTGAAAGGAATCAGGAAAACTAACACCAAATCGTTCTTCAATTTGTTGTTGTGAGCTTGCTATGGTATATCGTTCTATCACCAATTTTTGAGACCTTCGGCTAAATTATAAAAATTTTGAGCATTCGAATGCTGCCCTAATTGCATTATCGCATGAGCACTTCTAATCCCTCCCGAGCAATAAAATATCACCTTACCATCATTAGCTATTTCATCAGTTTGTGCAATAATTGCGTGCAAAGGGATGTGGATGCCCCCAATATGCCCTATCGCTCGCTCATAGGTTTCTCGTACATCCACTAATTGTATGCTTTCAGGACTTTTATTGAGCCATTTTTTAAGCTCGGCAGCAGTTACTTCATTTATAGTTTGTTTTGTGCCAGTTAGCGAGCAAAAGGCTTCGTAGTCGATAAGTTTAGTCACCTTATTGGCCAGTTTGGCTTCACCTAAATTAATTTTTTGGTTGTAATAATGAAGACTATCAAATAGGTATAATTTACCAGCCAAGCCCGGTTCAAGCCCGGCTACTATTTTAATGGCCTCCACGGCCATCATAGAACCGATTATGCCGGCAAGTGCGCCTAGCACACCACCTTCGGCACAGTTAGGCACGGCACTTGGGTCTGGTGGGGTTGGGTGAATGTCTCTATAATTAGGGCCACCCTTATAATTAAATACACAACATTGTCCTTCAAATCCGTGAATAGAGCCATATACCAGTGGTTTATTTAGTATTACGCAGGCATCGTTTACTAAATAACGGGTAGGGAAATTATCAGTTCCATCAATAATTACATCGTAATCTTTTAGTGTTTGTAATGCATTTGCACTCGTTAATTTATCGGTATAAATCTTAAATTCAATGTGGGGATTCAACGCTTCTAGATACTTTGAAGCTTCTTGAGCCTTATTTTTTTTAATAGATTCGGTTGTAAATAACACCTGCCGTTGCAGGTTAGAAAGGCTTACTTCATCAAAATCGGCTATGCCAATTTTACCCACACCGGCAGCAGTTAAGTATTGCAGCACTGGTGAACCAAGGCCTCCCGCACCTACCACCAACACACTGCTTTTTTTTAAGTTTTCCTGTCCTTGCAGCCCAAAATTGGGCAAAACAAAATGGCGGCTGTATCGTTCGAGTTCTTCTTTGGTAAACATATTTGTTTTCAGCAATTTCAAAAGTATCGAAAACTATGGTAAGTTGTTCACTCCATTCTTACAATCCTCGTATTTGATTGGATAGAATAAGTTTAGCTATGATATAATAAGTTGTGGGTTTTATCTAGTGCCTGTCCATAAAGTCAATGTTTTCAGAAATAACAAATGACAATATTTAAATAATGAGTCCACTCCGAAAACACCAAACACTTACATGGTTTGATGTTTTCGTTTTTAAAATTTCAGATGGTCGGCAGACAGGTATTTGATTTTTGTTTATTGGAGTTTATAGACGAGCAATCATGTCTAAAAAAATATTCCCAGCCTCAGTCCGCCATCGAGCAATATGCCAGAATAGTCCAGGTCGGTCCAACTTGCGTAGGAAGTTTTAATAATTGCACCGCCTTCTCCGATAGAGTATTTAAACGCCACACCAAGGTATAAGTCGAGCAAAAAACGGTCAAAGGCTAACTGCCAGCCAACATCTACTATTGCGCCAAAACGATTAATAGGTTTTTTAACGTCTTGCACATCAAATTGATAATAAGTAATGCCATTATCAATAAAGGGTACGGCTACTTCTTCGCTATTGGTAAGTGTAAAGTTTTGGTAGTTTGGCCCTGCTGCCAGGTATAAAGAGTGCCGAGGAAGCCCACTTTTCCAATTTGTTTTGTTTGATTTATAGACAATAGATTTGTAATAAAGATTAACTCCAACACCAACCATGGTTTCGTAACTTGCATAATTAGTACTGTTATAATAAGAATATTGATTGGCTGCATCCAAAAAAAACAAGGGGGCAATAACAACCCAGTTATTGCCGTTTTTAAGCCTTCGCTCATAATCTATTCTAATGCCTTTAAATATGGCATATTGCGGTACAAAAGAAATAGCATTTTGTGGTTCTATTATTGTTTTTGCAACTTCGGTTTCTTGCTGAGCAAAGCTTGAGGTTGCCAATAATATACCTATAATAACAAAAAATAAAGGGTTGGTTAGTTTTGAAGTTTTCATTTAGTTAAAATATAAATTGACCTAGTTGTTTTACTGTAATTATATCGGATACATCAAATTGATATAATCCGTTACTGGCTATTACTAAAATTTAGTTACAGTGTGTAAAAGTAAACTAATTAACGATTAAGTGCAATTTGTGTTGTTTAATATAAGTTATTATTTTTTGTATAATTGAATGTTATGTACTGTTATAAAATGAGTGTAAATTGCTATACCTTTAAGGGCATCAATGAAGTTAATTAAAAAAATAGCTTTTACGCTTATGCTCCTAATTATAGGCATTATGGCAGTTTTTGCTATTACTTATAATCTTATGCAAAGCAAAGTCCAGTCCAAAATTGTGGCCTTGGTAAATAATACAATTGAGGGAAGCATTGAGTTGGATAATCTTCACTATTCTTTTTTCTCCACTTATCCCAAGCTAATTATTGACATTGATACCTTAAGTTTAAATGAAAGTGGTATTGATAAAGATAAAGAAGAGCAAGTACTCAAAATATATAACCTGCATATTCAATTGGATGCCAATAAGGCTATTGATGGGCTTTACCAAATTGATAAATTTAAACTAAGTGGTGGTAAGCTTACTATTATAACCCATAATGATAGTTCTATTAATTTATTGAATGCCATTGCGAGGATTGACACCGATATTATTGAGGAAGAACAGGCTGAGGAAGTAGCATTAAAAATATTATTGGATGAGTTGGTTATTAATAATGTAGCAATTAATTACAGAAATGAGCTTAATAACCAATCTGTTTATTCTAAGCTAAAAAAAATATCTTCACAAATAAAGGTTGAAGGAGATTCACTTAGTGCTGGTTTAGATATTGCCTATACGCTGGATTCGCTGTTTATCGAAAATAAGCGAATTATTAAAAACCAACAACTTTTGTTCGCATCTAATGTTTTTATAAATAGAACTACCACGCTTGTACAAGTTACGGATGGGGTAATTAAACTAAATTTATTAGAGGCCAATATTGATGGAAGCTATCATGGGGCTGATAGCGGATTTGTAGATGTTAAGATTTGGGCAAAGCATACCGATTTAGCGGAGTTGGCTAAAATGGAAATTTTTAAAAAAGAAAATTTACCGAAAATTGAACATGGGGAATTTGAAATTGATGCCAAAATTATTGGTTACACGGTTGGGCAAGTTCCATTGGTTGAAGCCACAGCCAACCTTAAAAACTTAGAAGTTTATAACCGCTTTGGTAAGGTAATAGATAAGGCTGGGTTTGATTTATCATTTAAATCGTTAAGCACTAAAGATTTTTCAGACTCGCACTTGGAAGTGGACAGCATATCTATTGAATTAACTTCTGGAGGATATGTTAGAGCAAATGCAGCCGTTGACCATATTAATAAACCAACCTTTAATATTACCTGGGAAGCTGCTGAACAATTAGAAAACATTGATAAATTAGTTAACATACCTCAAGTAGAAACGATTAGTGGGGGGATGGTAACAAGAGGAAATTATGAAGGTGTTTATCATATAAAATCACAAATAATAAGCAATTATAGTGGCAATTTTAGCATTAGGTTTGATGATGTAAACCTTGTTTTAAGCAAAGAAAAGTACCCAATCAATAATATTAATGGTACTGCATATATGAGTAATGGCGACATTGGTTTTGAAAATATGCGCCTTACAGCCAACACAAATAAAATGTTGCTAAACGGAAAAATTGAAAATGCTTTGCCATTTATTTTTGGTGAACCAACACAACTTACAACCTCGTTTTCAATCAAATCAGATACTATTAATACAAAGTATTTGCTCGCATTTAACAAAACCCTGTCGGATAGCAATAAATACATAATTAGGGAAGTGGATGTAAACTTACGGGCTGAGTTGGCATCAAACGCACTTGATAATTATACCCTTATACCTACTGGTAAACTTACTGTTTATAATTTTACTGCTTTGCTTGAGGGCGCACCACCCATTACAGAGTTTAAGGGCGTTGTAGAAGCCAATCAAAAGTTGGTTACACTCAAAAACTTTAAGGGAGTTATTGGCAAAAGTCATGTAGATTTTAGCATTAGTGTATCAAATTATACCGATTTTCTACAGTCTGAAAAAGAAGAGCCAATGGTTATTGATGTCTCTTTACAATCGGAGCAGATTAATGTAAAAGACTTTTTTACGATTAATAATAAATTTGTTTTGCCTAAAAATTATGAGCAGGAAGTGCTTAAAGAAGTAGCCGTAAATACTAAAATTATTACCACCAATTTTGAATTGCAAAAAACAGATTTATTGCCCGAATTTGAGTTGCAAGTAACAGGTCTTCAGTTTAAAACGCTTTACACTCCACTAATCTTTAAAGATATTTTTCTGTTTGGCTTAATTAAAGATAATAATGTGTACATAAACAGTATGTTTGGCAAATTTGGCAGGAGCGATGTATTTATGAATGCAGAATTTGATAATGTGGTAGCCACCAAAGATACCATAAGCAGACCTTTAATCTCAAGGGTTACTTTTAATTCAAATGTGCTCGATTTAAATGAATTAATTAAATTGGATGATAATTCTTCTGCCAGTAGCGATGAAGAAGCAACAGCTTCTAACCCTTTTGCTGATAAATTTCCAATTACTGAATTTCAAATTAACATTGGTGAACTAACCTATTACGATGCCACTATAAGGCAGTTATCGGGTTTGCTTAAAATAGAAGAAAATAATTTTATTCATTTACATGAGATTAAGTTGCAATCTGGCGAATATGGCACGTTTGAATTTGAAGGAGAGTTGGATGCCTCGAGCCGGAAAGAAGCCATTTTAAATGCTACCATCAAAATATCAGATGTGGACCTTTCTAAACTAAATGTAACCTATATTCAGGCCGATAAAGAGGTAAAAATAAGCGATCATTTTGAGGGCATGGTAAATGGTAATATTGTTGCTAAAGTACCCATTTTGCAAGATTTTAGTATTGATTTAGCAAGGTTAACCGGTAAAGTAAAAGTTAAAATGAATAACGGAGCTTTAATTAGCTATGCCCCTTTAGAAGAAATGGGGAGCTATTTTAAGAACAAAGATTTAACAAAGGTGAGATTTGATACCCTGCAAAATATAGTGATTTTTAATGCTGGTAAAATTTTGCTCCCTTTTATGACGATTAATACCACCTTGGGAACTATTAATTTAATGGGTTTTCAAGATTTAGATAATAATATGGAATATGACATACAAGTACCTATTAAATTGGTGGCAGGTTCTGCATTAAACTCTTTATTCGCTTCTAAAAAAGGTGATGACAAAAAAGATGACAAAATAAAAAAATCCGGAAAAGGCAAATATGTTACTGTACACATATCAGGGCGCAACGACCAATATAAATTTAAACTTGGCAAAAAACATGTGCTAACAGCACCGCCCGGGTTTAAGGTAGATTGAGCGCTTGTTTAGTATTCGTCTATAAAGTAAATGTTTTTAAAAATAACAAATGACAAAAATCAAATAATAAATAAATTTCAAACTTTAATCACCTAAACACCAAAAAATTACATGTTTTGTTGTTTTCGTTTTTGAGATTTATTTGTTATTTGTTATTTGATTTTTGTGTATTGGACTTTATAGACAAACACTATTTAATCACCACTTCATAATTAATGCTTTTTAGCTCTGCGTATCTGGTCGGGCTTCCTTTTCTAATAATAAGCTTGCCACAATTAGTATTAATATTATACTCTACAATATGGTATAAAAAAGTATGAAGATTATCTCCAAGGTATTCTATCTCCTCTCTAGTCATTTCAAATTTTGCGTTAGAACCTCCTGTAGTTGCTTTGTATAAAATGGTTTTAGGCTTACCATCTGTTTCAAATGATTTTATAAGGTGCAAATCTCCTTCTTTACTAATTTGAATAGACTCTGCTATTGAGCCTTTACCTGCATGTGCCAGCAAAAATTGTTCATAGCTAACTATCAAATTTGCAATGTCTTTCTCTATGATGTTATCCAACGTAGGATTTTTTTGGGAGGCATATTTGTTAGTTACTTTTAATAACAGGTCTGAAAATTTAGCAGTATCGGCTTTGTTATGCCATATTAAGTTGATGGCTTGCTCATACTTTTCTTTGTTAAAATCAATAAACCGATTGGTAATAAATGTGAGCGTATCGAGGCCAAGTAATTTAATTTTTTCTAAGTCGTACGTTATTTCTAACTCATCATTTTGTGTAAAATAATCAAAATCTCTAATCTCAAAATTGCTTAGTCTGTGAGTACCAGACCTTAGCCCGTCTAATTTTATTACTAACTTTTTATGTTGTACATCAACTCCAACGCTAAAAAATATTTTTTGATCCTTAAAATCTTTCTTGTAAATTTTTGCCCACGTAAAAGATTTAAATCTACCGGCAACCTGCCAATACCTTTCCGGTTCTATTACATATCCATCGGGTAAGTTAAGCGATTCTACCCAAACATTGGTTTTTTCTACAATTTCCTCTGCATAGGTGTTTCCTAAATCTTTTAAAAAAGCATCAGATGCGTTGTACCGAGTGCCTGCATAACTACTTAGTTTTTCAATGGCATCTTCATTAAAAAAGGACGAAATTGATTCAGGTGGTTTAGGTCTTACGTAGTAAGTAATGTTTGTTTCGTTGCCATTATCCCATTCAATGGAATGCTCCTCATAAAAGCTTTTAAGGCGTTGGTCAAGGTCTTTATTTACTTCGGGCTCTCCAAAAACATGGTATAAATCAAGTAAGGTTGTGTAGCGGTCGTTGTTTTTACAGAGTAACGATATGGGTACAAACTCTTGTTTGCCTAAAATAGTAGCAGTTATAAAACTTTTAGGGGTGGTAAAAGAGGATTTATAAATTTCGGAGTCGTGGGCTCTTAACTGGATAGATTGTTTAACTTTTGCTAAAAGTTCGCTCGCTGTAGTAGGCATATTCGATGGTCTGTTTCAATAAAAACGCAAGATACATATAACAGGTCTTATTGAGATAGATTTTTTTCTACTTTTTCTTTTGAAAAGCACTTGGCAGGGCACTTTCAGGAATAATTTTCATTAATAATGGGAGCGTTAAAAAGCTACCTGGTAAAGCAATAATTACAAATGTTGGCAAAATCTTCAGAATATCAATCAGTTGCGTTCTTACAATTTTTTGCTCATCTTCGGTTAAATCCTGCTTGGCCGATTTCGCAAGCAAATTCATCAGCTCCTTACTTTCTTTGATTTCGGTCGAAATCATTTTCTTGTTTTCATTAACAACTTTAGTAATTCGTTTTATAAACTGGTTGCTTACTACACTAAAATTATTTTTTTCTTGCAAAAAAGATACATTACCCCAATTGGTAACCACAAAACTTTCAATGGCTGCCATACTTCTTTCAATTTCTCCTTCAGAAAAATCGAGCTTAAGCCCTAATTTGTTTATAAAGGCTTGCTCTTCTTCGGTTACAATTTCATCTGCCCAAACAAAGAGTATGGCAAGTTCCAAAATGTATTTGCGCAAAATCCACATATTCATATCCCCAAGGTCAACATCTTCTATCGAATGCCCTTTAGTTAATAATTTTTGTAAATGCTCCTTTCTTGGTTCAGTTAAGTGAACAGATTCTAGCAGGTCGTCAAAAAGTTCCTTCTCTTCTAGGTCTAACTTGCCATCGGCATAAGAGGCTGCAATCATAACTTCGAGTAATTTCTGATGGATTAAATCTCTTTGCTCTATAAGCGACCCTCTTTTTTCTTCGGGATGCTTTAGCCATTCACCAAAAAATAATACATCTAAAAACAGCAAACTATTATTAAAAAAACCTCCCCAGAAAGTGGTTTGTTTGGTGGTGTTTAACCTATCATTTATAATATTCTCAACAATTTCTTCATTCGATAATTTTTTACCCCAAAACGATTTTGATTTTACCTGATTTTCAGGATAAGCGTTTTCGTAAAACTCAACAATCACCTTCGACATAAAATTTACATACTCATCGGGGTTGGTTGGCACTACCGAATCAGAAGGAAAAATGGCGGTTTTAACAAAGCCATCAAGCAATACGATTTTTAATTTTTCAGAACTTTCCAAGCCTAAAAAATCTTCGCTCACGTATTCTTTAGGTAAAATAGGATGCCCGTACATAAGTCCAGAAGGTTGAATAGACTTATAAATATATTCGTTCTTATCCTCTACTTTCTTCTCTGTTGCAGGTTGCTTGTTTTTAAGCAGTTCCGAAAACCATCCTTTTTCTGATAAATCCATTTAGTCCTGTTCTACCCTTTACAATAATATCTTTGCTTAGCGGATAATTATACACTAATTTCACTAAATAAACCGTAATTACAAACATAATGAGCATTAGGTATTTAATTATTGCATTGTTTTTAGTTGGATTTGCAACCACGTATGAGATTAATGAAAAGGAAGTAGAACGAATTATAAAAACTTTATCCTCCGATGAAATGGGTGGTCGGTCGCTCCATTCGGAAGGTATAAAAAAAGCAGCTGATTTTATAGCTAATGAATTTAAAACCATTGGCTTATCACCTTTTGAAAAGAACACTTCTTTCTTGCAAAATTTTACAATGAGTTCCACGAAGGTGATTGTTAAAGAAGTAGTAGTTAATGGCAAAAAGGTAGGACAGAAAAATTACTTTTTTAAACTGAGCAATGAAATTAACTGGACTAAAGAAAATAAACCTCAACTTTTTTTTATTGCTGCC
The DNA here is from genome assembly GCA_026989535.1 of Cyclobacteriaceae bacterium. Lineage (GTDB taxonomy): Bacteria > Bacteroidota > Bacteroidia > Cytophagales > Cyclobacteriaceae > JAKISE01. The sequence continues at coordinate 37,526 of JALSJD010000209.1, read as the reverse complement.
TCTGATGATTTTAGAGAAAAAGCAGGGGAGGCCTTAGGAGGCTCAAGTGATTATTTAGTAATAGTGGATGAGGTGCATAAGTCTATGTTTAGGAGATATCAATCTCACTTTTCTAGCCCGGTTATGGGTTTTCAATCGCAGGATGATGCAGGGGTAAATCTCGGGTTTATGCTTATAAACGCCACCGAAATTGAGTCGCTCACTGTTAAGGCGAACCCAAAGGGTGATAAACAAACATTAACCAATGTGGTTGGTGTTATACCTGGAAAAAGAAGTAATGAAATAGTGCTTTTTTCTGCCCATTACGACCATTTAGGTGTAAAAAATAATGCAGAAGGCGATTCTATTTATAATGGAGCCAACGATGACGCCTCGGGGGTTACAGCCGTTATAGAGTTGGCTCGCTATTTTAAAAGCAAAGGTAAACCAGAGCGCACACTCGTATTTACGGCTTTTACAGCCGAAGAGGTAGGAGGTTATGGTTCCAAATATTTTTCAAAACAAATGAACCCAGATGAAATAATGGCTATGTTCAACATCGAAATGATTGGTAAAGAATCGAAAGAAGGATTGAACTCTGCTTGGATGACGGGCTGGGATAAATCCAATTTAGGAAATATTTTGCAAGAAAATTTGGGTAAAGTAAATTTTAAATTCTTTGCAGACCCTTATCCCAAACAACAACTTTTTTACCGATCAGATAATGCAACTTTGGCAAGGCTTGGTGTGCCAGCTCATTCTATCAGCACCACGCAGATTGATATTGATAAAGATTATCACCAATTAAGCGATGAAGTTGAGACCTTAGACATTACTAATATTACCAACACCATTAAAGCCATTGCCATAGGCTCGCAAGGCATTATTAATGGCGTGCAAACCCCCACAAGAGTTGACCCAACACAAGTGCGCAATTAAGCCTCTATGAATAAATCAAAAAAAATATTTGTGATAGTAGTTATTATTTTTCTGCTAATTATGGCTTGGTTTGCTTATGATGTAAGTATCAAAACTACGGCTCCGTGGAATAAAGATAAGGTAGATAAACAAATGCAAACGAACTAGAGTCTGTCCATAAAGTAAATGTTTATTGGAGTTTATAAACATAGGGGCTAACTAAAAACACCGTCATTTTATTGGCTCGCTAAACAACCCAAATAGTTCTACATCAATTTTGCTCACTATTTCAGAAAAATCATCCACATTGGCTACAAAATCCATATCGTTTACATCAATAATCAGTAGCTTTCCTAAATCGTAATTCCCGAGCCAGTCTTCGTAATGGGTATTAAGGTTTTTAAGGTACTCTAACTGAATGGCATCCTCATAGTCGCGCCCACGTTTTTGTATTTGTTGCACCAATTTAGGCATATCTGCTCTCAAATAAATCAACAAATCGGGTGGTTTTACAAAGCCAATCATCGAGTTAAAAATATTTAAGTAACTCTCATAATCTCGGTCGTTTATATTGCCCGATGTGTGTAGGTTTTTGGCAAAAATATAAGCATCCTCATAAATAGTTCTGTCTTGGATTATCGTAGTCTTAGCCGCTTTTATAGTGTTTACCTGGTTAAACCGACTGTTTAAAAAATAGATTTGCAAATGAAAAGCCCAGCGGCTCATATCTTTATAAAAATCGGCTAAGTAAGGGTTGTTGTCAACCGATTCAAACTCGGTTTGCCAGCCATAATGCTTACCCAACATTTCACATAATGTGGTCTTTCCACTTCCAATATTTCCTGCTACTGCTATATGCATATTCTTGTAAAAAATTTCTCAAAATTAGTAAAGCGAATTGAATGCGCGAGGTTCTATTGTAATTAATCCGCTAGTTTTGTAAAAATATTTTCGAATTACTAATTACCACTATTTATATGGCAGATTTTGGAAAAATAAACACACTAACTGTGAACAGGTTTGCTACTCCGGGAGCCTATTTGCAGTTTAATGAAGAAGAGGTGTTAATGCCTAATAAATATATGCGCGAAGGCCTTGCTGTTGATGATGAGGTAGAGGTATTTGTCTATAAAGATTCGGAAGATCGATTGGTGGCCACCACCTTAAAACCATTAGCGCAGGTGGGCGAATTTGCTGCTATGGAGGTGGTAGATACCACCTCTTTTGGTGCATTTTTAGAATGGGGTTTGGAGAAACATTTATTAGTACCCAAACGAGAAATGCAAGAAGAAATGCGTGTAGGGCAAAAATATGTTGTTAAAGTGGTGCTCGATCATTTAACAGAACGGATTCTTGGGGTAGCCAAACTCAATGCATTTATTTTTGATAATGCAGATTACGAGCGAGGAGCAGAGGTGGAAGGATTGGTGGTTAGCCAAACCGATTTGGGATATAAAGTTTTGGTAGATTCTAAGTATTGGGGTTTGTTATATGGCAACGAAGTGTTTAAAAATATAGAACAAGGAGATGCCATTACCTGCTTTGTACGCAAAGTGCGTGACGATGGCAAACTAGATTTATCCGTACGAAACCCCGGAGAAGAAACACAGCGGAGTGATGCTGATAAAATATTAGAATTGCTAAAAATGAATGGGGGAGCAATGAATGTGTCAGACAAATCTGACCCTGAACTCATTAAAGAAACATTTGGGCTTAGCAAAAAGGCTTTTAAAAAGGCCTTGGGCACCTTGTATAAACAAAAACTGATAAAGATTGAGTCTCAACATATAAAGCTTACCTAGCCCTTAAATGAGGCAATGTTTTCATCGGAATATTAGAAGTAATACCCAACTTTAAAATATCACTAGGGTTAGTACAAAGAATTGCTTTGTTTTTGCGAATAGCGATAGGCCCTTTTAACACTTCAGGGCTATTAAGCAACACGTTAAGCCAGCCGTGCATTGTGTATGTATGGTTTTCATCATTTTTTATAACCGGATGATCCTTATCTATATATTCTTCAGGGTTATTGCCAAGCATTGTAACAATTTCCTTCCATACGGTAGTCGTAAGCCGGGTGGTGGTATAGTCAATCTCATTAATATTATTACAAATGGAGTGTGCATACGCCCTAAGTTTTCTTCCTGTGGTCGATTTTGGATCTAATAGTAAGGTGAGTTCGTTAGGGTGAAATTTCATAATGGCAGGTGTTCTAAAGTTAGAATACGGAATATACATAGAATAATCCAATATTCCTAATAATCAGCATTTCTATTTTGCTGATTAACTGGTATTTATGAACAAAGTGTTTTTATTAGTTAGTATAGTGCAATTCAACAAATCATAAAGAAGCTCTCCAAGTTTTCTCGTTTTCCACCTTTGTTAATTTCTTTGCCCGTACCCATATAGCGAGCCGCTGAGATAGCAGTAGTTTAGGTTACCCGTACCCAAGCTCCATTGCTAGTGTAGTTATGCTTGGGGTAGTTTTTGTTTTTACAAATAATACGAACCAGTTAACAAACTATGCTGCTTAGAGTATGAATTATCCTTTGCTCTAACAATTAACTCTTCGATAATTACTTTTTCAACAGGGTGTTGGATTTTAGTTAGCTCCATTAATACCCTATTAATTGGCTTGTTACTTTTGGGTTTTGCATTAAGTTGCCTTGTTATTTGCAAACCATTTGTTATTGCTAACCCAATAATCTTTTCGAAATTCTCAAATGGAATGATGAGGTAAAACCGACCTCTTTCTTTTAAGTTTTTGGCAGCTCCTCCTAACAAGTTTGAAAAATTTAGCTTATTAGAAGCATTTCTTGCAATACTCCTACCTTTATGCTCGGGTGCAAGGCCTTCAAAAAATGGTGGGTTACTAATAATTACATCGTATAAATCATCCGACTCAAACAAATTAAAATCTTGTTGGATAAGCTTTAAACTATTAGGCCAAGGGCTATTTTTAAAATTAAGGCAAGCATCTTTCATGGCTTCTGCATCAATTTCAATCGCATCTATTTGGCAATTCCCATTCACTTTTTGAGCCAGCATTAAAGAAAGAATGCCCGTACCAGTGCCAATATCTAGTATATGCTCTTTGGGTTTAATCTTTACCCACGCTCCAAGTAAAACACTATCCGTTCCAACTTTCATGGCCGCATTATTTTGAACAATGGAGAATTGCTTAAACTGAAATGGTTTATAATGTTTCATTTTTCTTAAAAATAGCTCACAATTCCCTAAAATTGCATCCGACAATTAACAGTATTTAATTAACCACCCTATATGAGTGTAAAGTCTGATTTAAAAATTGCCCAAGAGGCAAAATTACAGCATATTAATAAAATTGCTGATATACTAAATGTGCGGGTAGATGACCTTGAGCATTACGGAAAACACAAAGCGAAACTCCCTCTTTCATTAATAGATGAGCAAAAGGTAAAAGAATCGAATATGATTCTGGTAACAGCCATTACGCCAACCCCCTCAGGCGAGGGTAAAACCACCACTTCGATTGGCTTGGTTGAAGGACTTAATAAAATTGGTAAAAAAGCTACGGCTGTTTTGCGTGAGCCTTCTTTGGGCCCTGTTTTTGGTATGAAAGGAGGAGCTGCTGGTGGGGGGTACTCACAAGTAGTACCAATGGAGGATATAAACCTGCATTTTACAGGAGATTTTGCAGCCATCGAAAAGGCCAACAACCTTTTAGCTGCTTTAATTGATAATAATATTCAAAACTCAAAGCACAGCTTAGGCATCGACCCTCGAACCGTTTCTTGGAAACGTGTGATGGATATGAACGACCGTGCCCTACGCCAAATCGTATCTGGTTTGGGAGGTAAAACTGGTGGTTTTTTGAGAGAAGCCGGATTTAATATTACAGCTGCTTCTGAAATTATGGCCATTCTTTGCTTGGCAGATGATTTGGATGATTTAAAAGAAAAAATGGGTAATATTTACATAGGAAGTACTTTTGGGGGTAAGCCTGTATATGCCCGAGATATAAAAGCAAATGGTGCCATGGCAGCGCTACTAAAAGATGCCATTAAGCCCAATTTAGTGCAAACCTTAGAAGGAAACCCTGCCATTATTCATGGGGGGCCATTTGCCAATATTGCACAAGGCACCAACTCGGTAATTGCCACAAAAATGGGCATGTCGTTAAGTGAGTATGTGGTAACCGAAGCTGGTTTTGGTGCTGATTTGGGTGCGGAGAAATTTTTAGATATTAAATGTGGTTATGCAGGAATCTCTCCTAAAGCAGTGGTATTAGTAGCAACAGTGCGTGCCCTTAAATACCATGGAGGACAAGAGCTTAAGAAACTGACTACACCTAATGTTGAAGCACTAAAAAAAGGCTTAAGCAACCTCGAAAAGCACGTTGAAAATATCAAACAGTTTGGCTTGCCTCCAGTAGTGGCCATTAATAAATTTATAACCGATAGCCAAGAAGAGCTTGATGCTATTGCAGATTTGTGCCGAAAAAATGATATTCAGGTGGCCTTATGCGAGGGCTGGGAGTTTGGCGGAGAAGGTACCAAAGATTTAGCCGCAGAAGTAGTTAAAGCAGTAGAAGCCAGTACTGGCACTTATACACCTATCTACGACTGGAACGACTCTATTGAAGAGAAAGTGGAAAAAGTGGCCAAGAAAATTTATGGTGCTGGTTCGATTGTTTTTAATCCAAAAGCAAAAGCTGATTTAAAAATTATTAATGAACTTGGGCTTGATAAGCTTCCTATTTGCATTGCAAAAACACAAAATTCGTTATCAGATAACACCAAATTATTAGGTCGCCCCGAAGGGTTTAAACTAACAGTTCGTGAGTTTGAAATAGCCGCTGGTGCTGGGTTTATAATCCCGATTACAGGTAATATGCTACGTATGCCCGGCTTACCGGCTGTACCCGCAGCGGAAGGAATTGATATTGATAAGGACGGAAATATTACAGGTTTATCTTAGCAGATGATTGTGGGTTTGCTTATTGAGTTAAGGATAAACCAATAACCAATAACCAATAACCAATAACCAATAACCAATAACCAATAACCAATAACCAATAACCATTAACCAATAACCAATAACCAATACCTAATAACCAATAACCAATAACCAATACCTAATAACCAATACCTAATAACCTAAAGTTATGACATCAAGTGTATCTTCTGCAAAAATTATAAAAATTGGCAAGCTAGGCCAGGAGAATGTTCCTGACCTAGTGGCTATTGAAGAACCACTCGAAATACATTTGGGTATTGGCCCTCGAAATAAGCGAGAGCAGTTTAGTTTATCAGTAACAATGCGTACGCCCGGCCACGATAAGGAATTAGCCATCGGTTTTTTGTTTACCGAAGGTATTATCTCATCCATTAAAGAGGTAAATAGCATTGAATATTGCGAAACTGTAAAGCTAGAAGAAAAAGAGAACGTTATTCGAGTTGAGTTGTCACCAACCGTAAAAGTGGAGGAAGATAAACTCTCTCGTTATTTTTACACAAGCTCAAGTTGTGGCGTTTGTGGCAAATCCTCCATAGAGTCTATTAAAGTAGCTATTCCGGCTAATAAGCATAGCTTTAATGTGGTACCAACCGCTTTGGTGTGCGAGCTTCCTGTGCTTTTAAAAAAGGCACAAAAACTGTTTGAGCATACGGGTGGGCTTCATGCATGTGGTTTGTTTGATGCAGATGGAAACCTTATCAGACTTCGAGAAGATGTAGGCAGGCATAATGCCGTTGATAAACTAATTGGCTCACTATTGATTGAAAAGAGAATACCTGTTTCTGCTAATATTTTAGTACTTAGTGGTAGAATTAGCTTTGAATTGGTGCAAAAAGCAGCTAGGGCTGGCATACAATTTATAGCGGCCATTGGGGCTCCATCAAGCTTGGCCATTGCAATGGCAAAAAAGCACGGAATTACGATGGTGGGCTTCTTAAAAAATAGTAGTTTTAATATCTATTCAGGAGAAGAAAGAATAGATGTTGAGGATGGAGTTTGTTAACAGAAAAGCTTAGCGTACTTTGTGGCTACTCCGTGCACTTTGTGGTTAATTTTAGATAATATGAAACTTAGAATTAAAGGAAACACCATCAGGTTAAGACTAACCCAAACAGAGGTTGACAGCTTAGCCAATGGAAGTGTAGAAGATAAAACGCAGTTTCCTGGTGGAAGTGCATTGATCTACAAAATTCAGTCTGCCAATAAATTTGGGGCTAGTCTTACCAAAGGTATAGTGTCTATAAACCTTCCTTCAACCGAAATTAATACGTGGGCTACTACCGATAAAATCGAAATTGCCTTTGCTACTGAATTAGAAAATAAAGAGCAGTTAGTAATCTCCATCGAAAAGGATTTTAAATGTTTAACCGAACGACCCAAAGAAGATGAATCGGATATGTACCCGAATCCTTTAGAGAAACATTCAAACTGTTAAAGGAAGCTTCTATTAATTCATTCGCATCAAAATTTTCATAGTGTTTTGCAGGCAATGTTAATTTTCGAAATACTACCCGCCTTCCGAAGTCTTGTACGGAGGGCAGGTCGGGATAATATAAGAAAATTGGAAGCAGTCCCGATAAAATCGGGAAAAACCCACAGGGAACAAAGATAAACAATGATTTGACTGCGTTATATATTTTTTTCAATAGCTTTGGCTATTCAAAAAAAATATGCCTTGCAAATCATTTTTCTATTTGTTTTTTGAAAGAAATGAATTAGCAGAGGCTTCCTTAATATCATGTCTGAAAATTTAAGAAAATTATCAGGAAGAAAAGGCTTGGACAATAATTTGTTTGAGCAATTGGTAAATTCCTCCAAAGCAGAAGGTACACCCACCGATGAGAAGCTGAAAGATTTGGCTTGGGAGTATCTAATGGGCAATGCCAATACCTATGGAGCTGGTTCTTTTTACGATTTTTTAAAGAAAGAAAATAAGGGTAAAAAAGCTTATGTCTGCAATGGTTCTGCTTGTTTGGTAGCAGATACCCAAGAAAAAGTGACTGAAACGCTAGCTAAAAACTTTTCTAAAGATGAAATTGGAGAAATGTGCTGTATGGGTCGTTGCCACGAAAACAGTGCCTTTAATGTAAGAGGACGTAATTATTCGGGAATGGCCATCAATAATTTAAAGAAAATTCTTTCCTCCGAAGTAAGCGGTTTAGAAAAATACAACGTGGCGGCCAATGTGAGCAATCCTGTGCTAACAGGAACACCTTTAAATGCCGAAAGCTTTAAAGCACTTTTTGTGAAGGCCGATGCAATGGGTGTCAAAAACATATTAAATGAAATTGATAATGCAAATGTTCGCGGTAGAGGTGGGGCAGGATTTTCAATGGGCTTTAAATGGGAATCGTGTAGAATTACAGAGAGTGATCAAAAATTTATTGTATGCAATGCCGATGAAGGCGACCCCGGAGCGTACTCCGATCGGTATTTATTAGAAGTACAACCATACTCCGTTCTTTTTGGAATAATGATGGCGGGCTTGGTGGTTGGTGCAGACAGAGGCGTGGTTTATTTAAGAGCCGAGTATTCCGAAGCCATCAATATTACGCAACTAGCCATTGATGAGTTAACCAGAATTGGTATGAACGGAACCAATATCGGGGGTACAGGATTTGATTTTACCTTTAAAATAATTGAAGGAGCAGGGGCTTATGTGTGTGGTGAAGAAACGGCTTTGCTTTCATCCATCGAAGGCCAACGACCCGAGGTGCGAGTACGCCCTCCTTACCCAACCCAAGAGGGCTTATTTGGCAAGCCCACCATTGTAAATAATGTGGAAACATTAGCCACAGTGCCTTGGATTCTCGAAAATGGGGGAGAAGCTTATGCTAACTTTGGTACACAAAAATCAACAGGTACAAAACTGGTGTGTCTCGATTCGTTCTTTAACAAACCGGGGATGTATGAAATCGAAATGGGTACGCCCTTAAGTACTATTGTTGAAGAGTTTGGCGGAGGCTTTAAATCGGAAGTGAAAGCCTTACACATCGGTGGCCCTTTGGGCGGCATTATACCAACGCATAAAATTTCAGACTTAGAACTTGATTTTGAGAGCTTTCAAAAGCAAGGCTTTTTATTAGGGCACGCCAGTGTGGTTTCTATCCCAAAGGAGTTTTCAATGGTAAAATACATCGAGCATCTATTCGAATTTACGGCTGTTGAGTCTTGCGGAAAATGTTTCCCTTGCAGTATTGGTTCGGTTAGAGGCAAAGAAATGTTTGCCAATGCACAGCAGGGAGAGCCCATCAATCAGGAATTATTGGATGACCTGTTGGAGACTATGGAAATAGGCTCTTTATGTGCTTTGGGTGGAGGATTGCCACTTGGCGTAAAAAATGCACTGCAATATTTTAAAGAAGAAATAATAAAATAGGTCGCTCCGCTGGAGCTGGTTTTATGATTGAAATAAAACTATAGATAGAACGCCCCGCTGGGGCTTTAACCCAACTTGAAAATAGAACATTGTAAGTTGCTCATTATTAAGGGGTTATGTTTTTTTTGCAAATAGGTCACTATTTTTGTTTTTCTAACATAAGGTCTAGCTTTAAATTGACCACCTAAAAGGTGTCTATTTAGCAAATATACAAAACAAATATTTGATAAAACAATTTTTGGGTCACTACAAATGAAATTCAAAAATAGCAACGTGCTAACTATCAGCCAATTACTTTTTAAAGAAATTTACAAAAGTTTTCAATATTATTGCAACATGCTGATTATCAGCAATTTAATTTTAAATAAAATTTTGACTGATTTTGAGAATTTTCAAGTTGGGTTAAGATAAAAAATTAATAAGAGTTGATGGAAAATTTGATTTAGTTTTATTTAAATAACATAATTATAGTTGAGCGGATGTCATTTAAAACTTTAAGAAACTTATTTGCTATCTCAATTAGTGTATTGCTATTTGTAGAGTTTTCTCCTTATCTATTTCCTGAATTTTTGCCTAACACTGCTTATAAAATAAATGTAATTGTTGTAAGACTGTGTTATGCATATATTGGTTCTTTTATATTTTATTATCTAGTTGTTTATCTTAAGCACAAAAGAGATGAAAATAATATTTCGGAGTTTGTATCAAATTACATTAAGTTTTTGTATTACAACTACAACCAATTAATGGATGAAATTTATCTAAAGAATGATAAAAATAATAGAAAATTTCTAAATGAAGAAAAACTAAAAGAATTACTAAAGAAGATAGACCCCAATAGCGAAGCTCCATTAGTTATGGGGGTTAATTATAAAAGAGCTGATTGGTTTGAATACTTAGACTGGATATATGATAGACATCATAATTACCTTACCAAGTTGGAAACATTGATGTCTCACCTTCCAACTGAATTAATAAAAATTTTGGTGAAGCTGGATTTTAAAACAAATAGAAGCATGAATTTTGTAAGGCATAGAAGTTGGCAAAATGCAAACAGTAAACGTTACAATAATCTTGAGTTTGTTTCTGGATCATTACTTGGATATGTCCAATCAATAAAATTATTGAAAGAGTATCACGAAAGAGTTTATGGCAAAATAGAATATACTAAATAATTTAGAATTGTAGAAGAAAGCCCCAGAGGGGCGATATATTTATAGAATAAAATAAAAAAACGGTTAGCTCCAGAGGAGCGACCTAATTAAATTAATAAATGGCAAATACATATACCCAAATTTATATTCAAGTAGTTTTTGCGGTAAAAGGGCGCCAAAATTTGATTAAAGAAAAGTTTCGAAGTGAATTACAGAAATACATTACTGGGATTATTACAAATCGAGGACAAAAGTTGATTTCAATTTATTGTATGCCAAATCATACACATTTGCTTGTTGGGTTAAAACCTAACATTGCGTTGTCTGATTTAATGCGAGATGTAAAAGCAGGCTCTTCAGTATTTATTAATCAAAAACAGTGGATGCCAGTTAAGTTCAATTGGCAAGAGGGGTTTGGTGCATTCTCCTATGCACAATCGCAGTTAAGTGCAGTTATAAATTATATTGAAAGTCAAAAAGAACACCATAAAAAAGCCTCTTTTAAAGAGGAATATAAATTGCTATTAAATAAATTTAAGGTTGATTATAAGGATGCCTACTTATTTGATGAAGAGGAAAATTAGATGCTTATGAACAACGAACAATCGAAAATAGCCTATATAAACAACGAACCATTTAAGGTGCAAGGTGATGAAACCATTCTTCACTTTTTAAAGCGTTATATGGGCGATAACCCCGTACCCACCTTATGCGATGCCCCTAATTTAAAACCTTTTGGTTCATGTAGAGTATGCAGTGTGGAGGTGGCTTTGGAACAAGATGGGCTAACCAAAGTGCAAGCTTCTTGCCATACGCCCGTAATGGCAGATAGCTTTATTTATACGCACACCCACAAAATAGAAAAGCTTCGTAAAAACATTGTGGAGTTGGTACTCACAGATTACCCTGCTGATAAATTTGAAACTGATAATCCCAATACCAACGAACTAAAAAAAGTAGCACTCGACTTAAATATTACACCCGATGATGTGCGATATGCACCTGGTGCCAATCACTTAAATAGGAGCGTAGATGAAGATCACTCGTATATGCGCTCGGATTTAGCCGCCTGTATTAATTGCTACCGATGCATTAGAGCCTGCGATGAAGTGCAAGGCGAAATGGTGCTTACAATGGCAGGGCGTGGGTTTGAAAATACGGTTATAATGGGTATGAACGAAGGCTTTAAAAACTCCGATTGTGTAAGCTGTGGAGCGTGTAGCCAGGCTTGCCCCACAGGAGCCATTACCGATGTGTTTAATTCTAAAACCAATGAGGTGGTTGAAACCACTCGAACTATCTGTACTTATTGTGGCGTGGGTTGCAACCTAGATGTGGCCGTAAAAGACAATGAAGTTATAAGCATTACCGCCCCTTATGATGCCGAAGTAAATCAAGGGCATACCTGCCTTAAAGGAAGGTATGCCTTTAAATTCTATAATCACCCCGAACGATTGCGCTCTCCACTTATTAAACGAAATGGCAAATTTAAAGAAGTAAGTTGGGAGGAAGTGTATGATTTTATTGTTGATAAATTAACTACTATTAAATCTGAGAATGGCCCAGATGCTATTGCAGGAATTTCTTCTGCTCGTTGTACCAACGAGGAAAACTATTTAATGCAGAAGTTTATTCGTGCCGTTGTAGGTACGAATAATATTGATGGCTGCGCACGTGTTTGCCATTCGCCAACGGCCTTGGGCATGCAGCGTGCATTTGGCACAGGTGCAGCCACTAATTCCATTATCGATTTAAATTATACCAACTGTATGTTGGTAATTGGAGCAAACCCAACGGCTGCCCACCCAGTAACCGGAGCCAAGCTTAAGCAAGCGGCTATGAAAGGCACCACGCTAATAGTGGTGGATCCACGCGAAACGGTATTGGCACGTTATGCTGATTACCATTTGCAGTTACGCCCCGGCACTAATGTGGCATTACTAAATATGATGTTGTATTACATCATCAAGGAAAATGTGCAAGATGATGATTTTATTGATAACCGCACCGAAGGATTTGAGGACTTTAAATCGCAGATACTGGCCTTGGATATGGATAAGATGGCAGAGATAACGGGTGTTGATAAAGACTTAGTACGTAATGCAGCGGTGGCTTATGCCAAAGCAAAAAATGCCATGTCATTTCATGGGTTGGGTGTTACTGAACACTCGCAAGGTACGTTTACGGTGCAACTAATTGCAGATTTAGCACTTATTACAGGCAATATTGGCCGAAGAGGCGTTGGCGTTAACCCATTAAGAGGCCAAAACAACGTGCAGGGTTCTGCAGATATGGGGGTTCAACCGCATCAGGGTGCAGGTTATTTAGACATTACTCAAGAAGAAGTACAGAATATATATACAGATTTTTATAAGGTAGAAATGCCGAAGGAAGTAGGCTACAAAATTCCAGAAATGTTTGATGCGGCCTTAGAAGGCAAGCTTAAAGCACTTTGGATTATTGGGGAAGATGTGGTGCAAACCGACCCTAATACCACTAAGGTAAAAAAGGCCTTAAATTCCCTTGATTTATTTATTGTGCAAGAGTTATTTATGACCGAAACGGCAATGTTGGCAGATGTGGTACTTCCAGGAGCATCCTTTCTGGAGAAATCGGGTACATTTACCAACGGTGAACGCAGGGTGCAACGTGTAAATGCCACAGTTTTGCCTATTGAAGGCACTAAAGTAGATGGCCAAATTATTATTGATGTAATGAATAGAATGGGCTATGCCCAGCCTGCCTATAATGCCAAAGAAATGCTGGAGGAAATCTCTCAAATCGTCCCTTTCTTTAAAGGCATTACGTGGGAGAGATTAGGTACTAACGGGTTGCAATGGCCGGTAGCCGAAGATGGATCTGATACAGAAATAATTCACCTGGAGGAGTTTAAGAGAGGGAAAGGCAAGTTTTCTTATTTTGATTGGAAAGAGACGGAAGAAATTATTGAAAATGGGGAGAAATACCCGTACATCATTACCACCAACAGAGAACTGGAACATTATAATTGTGGTGCTATGACGCGAAGAACAGGTAATGTGGACATTATTACCGAGGATGTTTTGTTAATAAATGCACAAGATGCGGCTGATAAAAACATAAAAGAAGGGGAGATGGTTTGTGTAACTTCTGCCCGTGGCAAGGTAGATATTAAAGCTAAAATCTCGAAGGAAGTGAAACCAGGAGTAATGAGCACTACGTTTCATTTTCCTGAAATAATGGTGAACTTAATTACCAGCGATGTGCACGATTCGGAAGCTAAATGCCCCGAGTACAAAGTAGTGGCTGTGAATATTCGTAAATCTAAAGGTAAATTTGCTAATGCATAACCGCAAAGCGCGCAAAGTGATGGCGCAAAGTTCGCAAGGATTCTTTGCGAACTTTTTGTTTTTGCGCTCTTTGCGGTAAAATTTAATAGTTTTTTGTCAACTAGCTCCACATATAAAATAAAGATTCATTATCAATTATTGGTGCAATTGGTAATCTGGATTTTTAAGAAAGTATTTAAAATTACGGCCAATATTCCTGAGGAAGTAACCCATATCAATGAATCCTATTTGCTTTTAGCCAACCATTATGGCAGGTACGACCCCTTTATTATTAGCGATTTTATTAAAAAGAAGCCCAACTTTGTATCGTCTGATGCTATTTTAAGAGACCCAATTATCGGGCGCATATTTAAAGGGCTGGGTGCCATACCCAAGAAAAAAGGCGTGCGCGATACGCAAGTAATCCGTGAAATAAAAAAGGTGATTGATAGGGGAGGTGCCATTGCGCTTTTTCCGGAAGCCACTCGAACGTGGTCGGGCGTTACCCACTACATCGACCCCTCCATTGCCAAGCTGGCTAAATTGCTCAATGTGCCTGTGGTTACTGCTAAAATAAAAGGGGCTTATGCGTTTGACCCTCGTTGGGCTCGCCCTTTGCGTAGGGCAGAGGTTGAAATTGAGTATGATATTGCTTTGAGCAAAGCTGACCTTAAAACACTAAGTTCAGAGCAAGTGATGGCTATTATTAAAGAAAAATTGACCCACGATGATATTGCCTATGCCAAAGAAGCAAACCTAGTTATTCGTTCAAATTACAGAGCAGAATATATAGAACGGATGCTATTTCAATGCCCTAACTGTCAATCGTTTGATGGATTTACTTCTAACAAAAATAAGTTTAGTTGCAATGCCTGTAATTACACTGTGCATATTAATGAGAAAGGCTGTTTTACAACCAAAGAAGGACAGATTCCTTATGATAACCCCCGTGATTGGTTTAATTGGCAAAATGTGAATTTTATACGGCATATACAAGAAAATAGTAGCCAGCCAAAGGAAGAACCTTTGTTTTTAGCCCCAAAAATGGAAATCCACGAAGCCATAGGTGATGGAAAAATGAGTAAGCAAGGGGTTGGTGATGTATCTTTTTATACAGATAGGATTGAGATTGACTGTATGGGTTATACTTGTTTATACCATAAAGATATTAGCTCGCTTAGCCCTCAATTTAAAGAGCGAATCGAACTGTTTTGCCAAGATAAGGCCTATCGGTTTGCAAGCACCCAACATCAAGAACCCGGAGTAAAATGGGAGCTGGCCATTAATGCGGTTTGGCATGCTACCAGGCAAGGGTTTAAGCTATCGCCCTATTTTAAGGAGTTGTTTGAGGAGTGATTTTTTATGTGCTAAACCTCATTTAAACAACATTTTTTGTATTTTTTCCCACTGCCACAAGGGCAAGGGGAGTTTCTGCCAATATCGGGGTTGTTTTTTATTAAAGGAGATATGCTAGGTGCTACAAGTGGGTTTTTCTTTTTAATTAGTTTTAGTTCACGTGATATCCTATCGTTAACAGGTATTGCTGAAACATACTCTTTTACTTTATTTTCAGCTTCGTATTCATCAATATCAAAAGTTGATTTAAAAATACCTGGTTCAATCTCGTTCTTTACACCATTTTCAATTTCTGGCCAATCAAAAACAAACATCATTTTCCATAAATTACTGCCCATAATCCGTGTCATCTCTCTTTTAAAATAGAGGTTATTTTCTAACATTAGTTGGCATTGATCGGGTGTAATAAGTTGCGCATAATTAAAGAAGGAAATGATGTAATCAAACCCCCACACTTTGCCAAAAATTTGTATCACATTACTTCCCAAAAAAGTATCATAGTTTTCTATAATGTGTTTTTCCATCGTTTCTGCATCTATATAAAACCAATTCTGTTTCCCATGCTTTCCAAATATTTCAAGAGTAGCAATAAACCGCCATATTTGTTCGGAAAAAATAAAGGGGAAATTAAATTGTTGATGCATGTATTTTAAAAACTGGACATTAAGATGAAGTATATGCTTGTCATTCTTTTCTTTTATCGAGGTTTTAATTAACTCCATATCCAAATCCAACTTAATTTCCTCTATTACCTCATTAAACCACTCTTTATCGGCACTAAAACCCATTTTTACCGCCTTGTTAAAAATAGCATCGGTATTAACAGGTGTGTCGTTTAAAACCGCTTCGTAATATTTTTGGAGGTCATTTATATATATTGTATTTACAAAGTTGTAAGCAGCATATCCCATTAACTCTGTTGATTCATCAATGGGTTGCCAAACTTGTTCTGAAAACTTAACAGCTTGCTGGTATTGGCCTTGGTATATGAGTTGGAACAATAAAAGTTCTGTTACCGTGTCAATTCCTGGTACAGGATTTTTTTGTATAAAATCAATTCGCGTCTCAAGTAGTTTGTACTCTTTTTTAAACAGGTAATAACTGCATAAATCACATTCGATAAACTCATATCTACAGCTATAATCTTCAGGATTTTTTTGCTGTACCAGTTGATAAAAAAAAGTATATCATCAATTTTCTCCTCCCAGAGCAGATCGTTTTTCATATCCTCAAAAGCCTCGAGCCAGTCTATATCCAATTCAGGAAATTCAGCAATTAGGTGTTTAAAGAACTCAAAGGAGTTATCATTTTCTTCAATTTTATTGTAAAGAGCATCTAAGACCTCATCTATGTCTTTTTTGTACCAGTTAATTTTTGTATCCATTTTGTAATTTGTTCTACACAAATGTATTGCAGGAATGCGAAATGAGTATATGCAAAGTAAAAAAAGCAGGTTATATACTCATAGATGCCAGAAAGGGGTTGAAAAGCTTAGAAGCAAGAATAAGTCTTTGTTACTTTTATAGCCTTCCGTATTTATAAAGGGCATGTTTTGGTTTTGCTCATTTGTAAAAGGTGTTTGTGAAACATCTATAAAAGTGGGAAAGGCAGAGGTCTCCTCTGGCTTAAATGTTTAGTACACGATTTTTATTTTTTAATCCACATTCCAAGACCTCTTAAAAAAAGCAGCAAAAAGCAGCTAATTTTAGAGCAGAATATTCACCCTCGTAGTGCGAATATAGCCCACATATAAAAATCGCACTACGAGTTTTGGCAAGAAAATATTCGTAGCACGAGTTTTTCTAGATGATTACTACTCGTACTACGAGTAGTATAGCCCTCTCATCAGGCGCAAGCATCCGCTTGTGCCCTTGGCTATTTCTCTCATCCTTGGTGCGTGTCCTCACGCCCCAACTAAAAGGGCTACTTTATCAGCTTTGCTGTGGTGTATCAACTTGTTCATACGAAATGCAGAATAAGAAAATAGAATTGATATTTGATTACACAAAATAGTTTATAAACCAGCAGAAAAAAACCTTTCCGCCATAGGATTCAAATAAGAAAAGAAATAACTTACATCTTAAGCTGGTGTCTCTGAGCGAGATAAAATGGATAAAGAAACAATAAAAGCACAAGTTGCAAACTTGCGCTAGTCGGAATAAAAGCGTAAGTATTTACTCAATCAAATTAAACAGCCTACTCCATCTAATTTTATCCGTAAATCCACCATTGGGGTCAATACTCATCCAAATGAATAGTGCCTTACCCACAATATGGTCGGCAGGCACAAAGCCCCAAAACCTTGAGTCTAATGAATTGTGGCGGTTATCGCCCATCATAAAGTAATAATCTTGCTTAAAAGTATAAGAGGTTATAGGCTCGCCATCAATTTTTAAGGTGCCATTGGCAATGTCAACTACGTCATTTCCTTCGTAAAACTGTATTACGTAACTATATTTGGTGAGCGTTTCATCATTAATATCAATCGTCATGCCTTCGGCAGGAATTACCATAGGTCCCCAAAAATCGGTGTTCCATGGGTATTTGCTGGCATCAGGATAAATGCGGCTTTCGGCTTGCCCTTTTTGAGCTTCGGCTACAGTTACGCTGGTTATAAAAGAAAGTGTTTCTAATGCTTTGGCTGTTTTAGGCTCTGTAAATACCAAATACCCACCTCCCATTTGATACGCTTCTGTAATATCATATTTATCAAATATGCGTTGGCTTAAGTTTTCTGTTGTATTAATAAAGTATTTATACTGCATTTCTGGAGGGTTTTCTGCTGGTTCATCATTAATATACACCTGCATATCGCGTACCTCAATTTTATCGCCCCCAACACCAACACATCGTTTAATATAATTGGTTTTTAAATCAACAGGATACTCCAATTCGGTAGGATGATTAAACACTACCACATCGTTGCGCTTAACACTCGAAAAACCAGGTAATCTATATTGGGGCAATTGAATCCAATCTAAATACGAGGGTATTTTAGTGCCCCATATATATTGATGGGTGAGCGGTATTTGCAGAGGAGTTGCTGCCGTTCTTGCCCCATAGTGCATTTTGCTAACAAATAAAAAGTCGCCTACTAATAAAGATTTTTCCATCGAAGGAGTAGGAATGGTAAAGGCCTCCATAATTAACCATCGGATAATGGTAGCTGCTATTACGGCAAAAACAATGGCATCCGTCCATTCTTTAATTTTTGATTTAGGCTTTTCGTCTTTCTTCTTTTTAAAATTAAGGAAGCTTAAGAAGCTTTTTTTCTCTTTACTATCTGTTTCCATCTTTACTATTTAATACTGAGTTTTTTTGACCGTTAAACCCGAATTATGCAATAGAAATTCTCATTACGAATCCTATCGCATAATCTAGGTTAAAATTTTAAGCTCACAAAGAATGACTTTATTATTCTATTTTCCAATGAATTAACTCCACTTATATCGTTAAGTAATCATTCATATTTAACATACCCTTGGCTTTTGTATTTACAATCCACTCTGCCACCGCCAAAGCACCTTTGGCAAAGCCTCTTCGGCTATGGGCGATATGGGTCATACTTATTTCGTCTATTTTAGAGGTATAAGCTACCGTATGAGTTCCAGGTACTTTTGCTTCTCTTTTCGAAATAATGCCAAGTGCATTATGCGCTGCCTTATTATTTACCCATTTATCCATCCCTCTAGCTGCTAAAATAGGTTCTGCTATGGTAATGGCGGTTCCACTGGGGCTGTCTTTTTTTTCGGTATGATGAATTTCCTCAATTTCTACTTGGTAGGCCTGTTTAGCCATTAGCTTGGCTGCATATTCGTTAATCTTAAAAAAAAGATTAACCCCAATACTATAATTGGAGGCATAGAAAAAAGTTCCGTTGGTAGTGTTGCAAGCGTTTTTAACTTCATCCCAACTACTTAACCAACCTGTAGTGCCACAAACCACTGGTATGTTTTGGGTTAAGCAGAAAAGAATATTTTGTGCAGCTATGTCAGGGTTGCTAAACTCAATAATAATATCGGTATTTGTCGTATTAAGTTGAGTTAGCTCTGCGTGGTTGTCTTTATCTATTTTGTAAGATATAGTATGCCCTGCTTCTTTGGCTAGTTCTTCAATAGCAATGCCCATTTTTCCGTATCCTACTAAGGCTATTTTCATCTTAAAATTTAATTGAGAGGGTTAATCCGGTTGAAACTGAATTATTAGGCATATACTCAAGGCTGGGGTTTACTTGAACCGAAAGGTCTTGGTTCACATCAAATTCAATCAAATGCGCATCTATATGTGCATCTACAATGTTAAGCATATAAAAAAGTACACTAAAAATAATCATCATATCCCTTGATCTGCGGTATTGATCTCTGCCATTTTTTAGGGTGGCAGCATCTAGTCGTGTTTCATTTTCAAAACCGGGTTGGTTGCCATTTCTTTCATAGAGTAGGTTTTTGCTAAAAAACTGATATTGGTCGTTATTCCAATCAATTAAATAGGCAAAACCTACAACCCCTGCCCACACAAGCGGTATTTTCCAATATTTTTTATTGTACACCTGCCCTAACCCGGGAATAGCCGCTGAGTACCAAGCTGCTTTGTTTGGGTCGTGGCCTTCCGAAATCATATCAAAATTTTCAACTGCTTTTGGCTCATTTAATGCGCTAAACCCTATAATGCTATCTTGTTGAAAAGTTGGCTCAGGCGGAATGGTATCAGCAGCCTGCTCTTGTGCCAGGAGCGATAGGTTTACGCCTAAAATTAGTAGCACAAGAAATAATCGTATCATAGACTGATGTCTAGTATTTCTAATATTCTGTTTAAATCCTGCGTGGAAACAAATGGAATTTTTATTTCACCTTTAGTTGCGTCATCTGCTTTAATCATAATCTTAGACCCAAAGTAGGATGATAACTCAGATTGCAATTTTTGAATTTCGGGGCTTTTGTCATTTGGTTTGCTACTCGCTTTTTCAGGGTCAGAAGAAGTCAATAACCGTACCAATTCTTCGGTTTTACGAACCGATAAGCCTTGTTGAATAATTTTTTTGAACATATCCAACTGTACATCCACATTTTCAAGCCCAATTAATGCCCTGGCATGCCCCATTGATATGTCACCTTCTTTAATGCCGGTTTGCACATCGGGGGGCAGTTTAAGTAAGCGCAAATAATTGGTAACGGTACTTCTTTTTTTGCCCACACGGTCGCCTAGCTCTTCTTGCTTTAAGCCACATTCTGTAATTAGTTGCTGGTAGCTTAAGGCCACTTCAATCGAGTTTAAATTTTCGCGTTGAATATTCTCAATCAGCGCCATTTCCAGCATTTGCTGGTCGTTTGCTTCTCTAACGTAGGCAGGAATATTTTTTAAACCAGCCAATTTAGAGGCCTGGAGTCGCCTTTCTCCAGAAATAAGTTGGTACGAGTTAGTGGCTAATTTGCGAACCGTAATAGGTTGAATAATGCCTTGGGTTTTAATGGAATCTTTAAGCTCATTCAGTGCTTCCTCATTAAAATGTGTTCGTGGTTGGTAGGGATTAACTTCAATTTGCTCCAACAAAATTTCGTTGGTACTACTGCTAACAGAAGGGACTGAAGCCTTTCTAGGCATTTTTGGGGTGTTGATGGGGGAGTCGTTTAGCAATGCCCCTAATCCACGCCCTAGCGCATTTTTTCTTTTAGCACTCATCCTTCGTTATTTTCTATTATTTCTTTGGCTAGGTTTAAGTAGCTAATGGCTCCTTTACTATCCGCATCGTGTTCTAAAGCAGGCACTCCAAAGCTTGGCGATTCCGATAATTTAATGTTTCGAGGGATGATGGTATCAAATACGATGTCTTGAAAATGTGTTCGAACTTCTTCTACCACTTGGTTAGATAGGCGTAAACGAGTATCGTACATCGTTAGTAAAATACCCTCTATCTCGAGTTCAGGGTTTAAGCGAGATTGAATGATTTTAATAGTATTTAATAACTTGCCCAATCCTTCCAGCGCAAAATACTCGCATTGTACGGGTATTAATAAGGTATCAGCAGCCGTCATGGCATTAATGGTAATTAATCCCAGCGATGGGGAGCAATCGATAATGATATAATCATAATTATCTATAATAGGAGCAAGGGCAACTTTCATTTTCTCTTCCCTGTTTTCCAAGTCAATCATTTCAATTTCAGCACCTACTAAGTCTATATTAGAAGGTATTAAATGAAGAAAATCGGTATTGGTTTCTAAAATAGCTTCTTCTATAGGTACGCCATCAACCATGCACTCGTAAATACTGGACTCAATCGATTTTGGGTCGATGCCAACGCCCGAAGCACTATTGGCCTGTGGGTCGGCATCTACAATGAGTGTTTTATATTCGAGGGCAGCTAAACTTGCCGCCAAGTTAATGGCTGTGGTCGTTTTACCTACTCCTCCTTTTTGATTTGCTATTGCAATTACTTTTCCCATAAAAAAACTGTTGCCTAATCTGATTACTATAAAAAATCAAGTCTATTCAATTGGATTCTTACATTCAAAAAAATAGAATTGAAGCATTAGCAAAGATATGAGAATAATTGGTAGTTGAAATAACAATGTTCAATTATCAATTAACCAATATCCAGTTCTACTTCTTTTTCTTCCCTTTCTTAGCTTCTTCACTTGCTTTCATCGCATCTTCTAGCTTAGCCATAAATTTAGATTTCTTTTTGCCGCCTTTCTTACGGTTTTCGTCTAAAACAGCCAAGATTTTGTCTTCATCAATGTATTTTTTTATGAGTGCTTGCTGGCCAAATGTAATTAAGGTTGATAAGAAATAATAATAGCTTAATGCGGCCGGGAAGTTGTTGAGTACAAACATAAAAACAATTGGCATCATATAGCTCATGGTCTTCATTGGGCCTTGCACCGTACTCATTTGGTTATTACTCCAAGTATAAAGTATGGTTGAAATCGTCATTAATATCACAAACAAACTCACATGATTTCCATAAAACGGAATCTCAAAGGGCAAGGTCATAATCGAATCATAAGTTGATAAATCCTCGGCCCATAAAAAGGGTTGCTGGCGCAATTCGATGGAGCTGGGGAAAAAGCTAAACATTGCGTATAAGATAGGCATTTGAAGCAGCATTGGCATACATCCACTCAATGGGTTTACACCCACTTGCTGGTAAAGCTTCATCTGTTCTTGCTGAAATTTTTGCTGATCTCCGCCTAATTTTTCTTTAATTTCATCCAATTCGGGCTTTAACACCTTCATCTTAGCCATTGATAAATACGATTTATACGAAAGAGGCGATAAGGCTAATTTGATGATAAGCACCAAAATGAATATAATAAGCCCGTAACTGGCAATGTAATTATCTAACCAGTTAAATATGGGTACCACTACCCATTTGTTTATAAGGTTGATGCCAGCAATACCGAGGTACACATTTTCATTAAATCCAGGCGCTACTTTTTTCATTACCTGGTAATTATTGGGGCCGTAATAATAAGCGAGTTCTAAATTACCGTTTGCTAATGCCGTATTGGGGATGCTTAAGGTTGCCGAAGCCGTTTTGTCAATATCAAGCCTGCTCTCGTCCGTTTCTACCATTAAATTAGCATTGGCAAACCCATTGGGTGCAATTACGGCAGCCGAAAAAAATTGTTGTTTAAAGGTAACCCAACTTAAGTTACTTACTGTTTCAGTTTCGGTGTCCGTGCTACGTTCGCTCAACTCATCAAAATTACCATCTTGCTGATAATAGGTGATGGTAGATTTTACACGAGAAGTAGCCACATCTTTTTCAGTAGTAATTAAATTACTCTTCCAGTTTAAGGTTAACCCATTAGAAAGCATGCCGTCCATACCGCTGGTTTCCACCTTATAATCGATTTTGTAGCCTTTAGTTTTAGGTATAAAGTAATGTTGTTTTATAGTGCCTCCTTGCTCGTTGGTAAGTGTAAATGTTATTTGAAGTGTGTCGTTTGCTTCTGTTTGTTCAACGGAGTAAAATAAATCGTATAAATTTACCTCTCGACCGTTTTGCCTCGCAATTAATTTTTGTACCCGGGTGTTAGCATTTACCAAAATTAAAGGCTCTTTGGTGTAGGTTTTATAATTTTTTAATTCTACTTCTTCAATTACGCCTCCTTTGGTATTAAAAACCAGTCGTAGGTCTTTATTTTCAACGGTAATAAGTTGAGAAGTGCCTTTTGCCGCTGCGGCTAAGTTACCATACTGCTGTTGATGAAGAATCTGTTGTACAGAATCTGGTAGGGCAGGTGCTGCATTTAATTGATTAGGTTGCTGCTCGGTTACAATTTGTTCAGTGGTGGTTTGTACAGGTTGTTCAACCAATTCGGGTGGTCCACCAAAAAAATAAAAGTAACCCATTACCATAAGGCTTATCAGTAATAAGCCGGTTGCTTGATTTTTATCCATTATTAATTTTACTTACGGTGTGTTAGATTTTTTATAGGCGATAGTTGCTTTTACAAATTGCACAAATAAAGGATGTGGGTTTTGAACCGTGCTTTTAAGCTCGGGGTGGTATTGCGTACCTACAAACCACGGATGCCCTTCTAATTCTACTATTTCAACCAATTTAGTATCAGGGTTTATGCCACTGGCTATTAGCCCCCCTTTTTCCATTTCTTTTAAATAGGCATTATTAAACTCATAACGATGCCTGTGGCGTTCGTTAATTTGTGGCTTCCCATAAGCGGTAAAAGCCTTGCTTCCTTTTTTAAGGTTGCAAGGATACGCACCTAGTCGCATTGTTCCACCCATTTTGGTAATCTTTTTCTGTTCTTCCATTAGGTCGATTACCGGATAAGGGGTATTGCTGTCTATTTCGGTAGAGGCTGCTTTTTTATGTTCCAATACGTTTCGTGCAAACTCGGTAACGGCACATTGCATTCCTAAACAAATACCAAAAAAGGGTATATTATTTTCGCGTACAAAACGAATGGCTTCAATTTTACCTTCAATCCCTCGTTCGCCAAAGCCGGGGGCTACTAATACACCCTCTAGCTCACCCAATATTTCCGATGAATTTTTTGAGGTGATAACTTCCGATGAAATCCACTTTAAATGCACTTTGCACTCATTTTCTGCCCCTGAGTGTACAAACGACTCTACAATAGATTTATAGGCATCTTGCAGTTCTACATATTTGCCCACTAACCCGATGGTAACATCTTCGGTTGGGTTTTTTAATCTGCCTAAAAAGCTTTTCCACTCTTCCAAATCAGGCTCCGACTTGGGTAGTTTAAGTTTTGTTAACACCCGCTCGGCCAGTTTTTCTTTGCGCATTAAAATGGGTACATCATAAATAGTTTCTGCATCCATTGCCTCAATTACATCGTTAAGTTGCACATTGCAGAAAAGGGCAATTTTTTTGCGTATATCGGCAGGTAAGTGTTGCTCTGTTCTGCCCACTAAAATATCGGTTTGGATACCCGCCTCTTGCAACTGTTTTACCGAGTGTTGCGTAGGTTTTGTTTTAAGCTCTTTGGCGGCTGCCAAATAGGGGATGAGGGTTAAGTGCACCGACACAAAATCGTTAGGGCCAAGTTCTAGTTTAGCTTGTCGCACAGCTTCAATAAAAGGCAGAGATTCAATATCACCAACGCACCCTCCAATTTCTGTTATTACAATATCATAATTGCCCGTTTCGCCTAATTTAAAAAAGTTAGCTTTTAGTTCATCCGTAATATGCGGAATTACTTGTACCGTTTTACCAAGGTAATCGCCTCGCCTTTCTTTGGTAATTACATTATTATAAATACGGCCTGTAGTTACATTATTAGCCTGCGAAGTGGGGATATTTAAAAATCGCTCATAATGCCCCAAATCTAAATCTGTTTCGGCTCCATCATCGGTAACATAGCACTCGCCATGCTCATACGGGTTTAACGTGCCAGGGTCGATATTAATGTATGGGTCAAATTTTTGGATGGTTACTGAAAATCCCCTCGTTTGTAATAGCTTGGCCAAGGAGGCAGCAATAATGCCTTTGCCTAGTGAAGACGTAACACCACCGGTTACAAATATGTATTTAACAGACTTTTTGGAGGCCATAAGAGGAATATTCTGATATTGTTTGGATTTAACCAACTTATGGGGTGCAAAGCTATCTATTTAGTTGGAATTTACCGTAGGAATGTTAATTTTTACCAGCTAGAAAAAACCATTCCTTTATAAAAATAAAAAAGTCAGGTTACATCGGTATGTAAAATTGTATATATCCGAGTAACGGCTTGATAAACTTTTATAAACTAACTTAACCAACATAGTCAATGCACCTAATGTTCTCATCCAAACTTAAGGCGTTATTTCTTCTTCCGGTTTTATTAATTTTATTTTCCTTTGGCGAAGGCAATAAGGAAATCCCGAAGTTTCCATTGGCAGAAAACAATTTCACCTATTCCGATATCGACTTAGGGAGTAATTTGGGAAATGCGGTTATAGATGATTCTGAGAACACGTTTTATATTGATGGGAAAGTGATAGACCCAACAGTGGAGGAGCGGTGTGAGGAGGATGAGTTTGCCGCCATTTATACTTGTACTGATGTAACTAGCAAGTTGAATGATTTTGTTCCAGGACCAAAGTGTACACCTACAACTGTAAATTGGAAGATTAAATTTAGATTTCCGGCTGAAGATGTGGCTGCTCCTGTAGGAACTTATAGAGTAGTTTTTTTCTGGGATTATGATAATAGTGCAGCGTTTACACAAAAAAATGCTGTTTGGGTAGGAGATGGATACGAAGCTTCAGACAGTCATACTTACCCTCAAGGCACAGAAGAAATATGTACAAGATCGCTTGTTTCCAATCTTTTTATTGTTGGTGTTGGAGCTTGTGGTAATACCAATGCAACTGCACTTGAAGAAATTGTAACATGGGATGATTTGTCTAATACTTTTTTAGGCATCCATGATGTAAGCCATGAGGCTACTTCCGCAGGTGTTGAAGTGGGTGAAACTGTTGAGTTATGTGCTGGTGATGATTCGGCTGTTAGATTAGAAGATACAAGTACGTTCAACTGCCAAGCAGGTGATGAGCCAAACCCAGCAAACGAAAATAGAGAATCGCGATGGACTCAATGGGTATATGGCACTTTTAGTGATATTACTACCGGCCCTGCTGTAAACGAAAAAATAATCATAAATGGTGTTTCTTATACCAATGCTGATTTGCCAATTTACGGCACCCCTACTCAACAGCCAAATCCTCCTGGGTCAATAACTGTTCCAAATGCAGAAACTGATGACATACAGATGCCAACATCGGCACTTGTTGGAGAAAGATTTGAAGTAACTATACGAAGTTTTAATATATGTAACCCATTTAGTACTAATAATGATTTAAACCCACCACAGGGAGGAGCAAATAATGTATTTGAGATTAATGGGCCTGGAGGTACCGAACAAGCAGGCTTAAATGCAATAACGGGTGGAGTTAACTTTTATGCAAATGACAATCCAATAACACGACCATTTGATATAATAATAGCCCCCAAGCCCCCAGTTCCAACAGCAGGAGATAAAGATTATTGCTATGGAACCGACCTTACAGCTGGTGGAAACCCAGGGTTTGAAATTACGCCAGGTGCTTTGTCGGTAGCAACCGAATGGTATGAAGATAACGGTGGGCTAGTTGATTTTGGCAATCAGATTGCAAATTCAAATGGCGCTAACAGTAATGAACTGGAGGCAGCAGAATACACAGGGGCAGGAGTGGTTGGCACTGGATTTTCCGGAACCGATGTGGGTACGTATTACGTTTGGGGTAGGTACTCTTCTAATACAGGCACCCAAAATTGTTGGAGTGATCCCGTACGAATACAATTTGATGTACGCGAACAGATGACCCAGCCTGGCACTATCACTTCCCCTAGTGGGCCTTTTAATTTTGATATTTGTGCCGATGCTCCTAATATAACTTTTACTGCCCCAGACCCTACAGGTACAGGAACTCCTGGAGGAGCTTGGGTGTATGAGTGGTCTTTTGCAGGAGGAACCTTAAATGACGACCTTAGTTTCGTAGGACCTACCAATGGCCCAAGTGTAGATGTTGATATTACCAGTACTACTGCTTCTGGTTTGCGTAGAGTACGAGTAAGAAAAGTATATTCCAATGGAGACGATAATGGAAGTAATTGCCCTTCTACACGAAGAACATTTGATTTTAATATAGACCCAGTTTCGGTAGGAGGAACTTTAACAGCTACTAATACGGCTATCTGTTTAGGCGATCCTACAGGAAATATAACCCTTTCGGGAAATACAGGAACAATTACAGGTTGGGAAGTAAATTTTAATGGTGGAGGTTTTATAGCAGATGGAGCTTTGGGAGTGGTAAACCCCATTAATCCAACGCCTGCAACTGCTGGTACTTACGAGTACAGAGCAAATGTTAGAAGCGGAGTTTGTAGCATAGTACAAAGTAGTACGGTAACTGTAACCGTTAACCCAGTTCCTCCTCAACCCACCATTTCTACCTCTGGTTCAATCGTTTGTGTAGGCACTAATGTAACATTAACCTCATCAAATACCAACGCAGATTCTTACCAATGGTATAAAGATGGGGTTGCCGTTGTCGGAGAAACAAATCAGTCGATTGTGTTAAACACGGTAGTAGAAAGTGGTAGCTATACCGTTGAAGTAATTGGTGTAGCACCTACCAATTGTACTAGTGTAATTTCCGACCCAGAAACAGTACGTATTGAACCTTTGCCAACAGCCTCCAACCCAATAGGAGGCGGAGCTGTTTGTGGGGGCAGCCCAGCTCCTGATATTATTTGGACCTTAACTGGTCGTCCACCATTCAATATTACTTATACACGAACAGAAACAGTAGTAGGAGCTGCTGTAGTAACTACAAATATTGTTAATTATACACCACCGGAAGCATTTCCAGGACCATATACTTTTACAATTTCAGCCCCAAATCCTCCATCTGTGGCAACCGAAGTGTATGAATATGAAATAACTGTTTTAGATGACGATGTAATTGCTCCTAATAACCTTACTTGTTCAGGAACTTCTCTGGGTACCATACCAGCAACTGTTTCCATTGGAGGAACGGCTCCAACTTTCGTGACTGGGCCAACACTATCTCCTGACATTGTTTGTGTGGATGGTGGTAGTACTACTGACCCAACTTTATTATTTAGACTTGATGCCGCAAACGTTAGCGGGGTTGGCTTTGTGCTAACTTATACCATTGATGGTAGTGCCAACAGAACTAAAATTTTTGATACAGATGCTTCAGGCGACCCTGTTGCAGCCGTAACATTTAATGATGCAGAATTAAACACTGTTGCACCAAGCCCACATGTGATTAATATTGTTTCCATATTAAGCCCTTCTTTTTGCCTTTCCACTTTTAATATTCCTTTAAACTTTACGGTTAGGCCTCTACCTGTAATCACTACTCAACCTATTAATGAAGAAATTTGTGAAAATGGCACAGTATCTTTTATTTCTGCTGCAACAGGCACTAATTTATCTTTCCAATGGCAAGAAGATCCTGATGGAGCAGGAGCTCTACCTTTTGTTGATATCGTAGATGGAGGTGTTTATTCTGGTGCATTAACAAATACATTAACTTTAACTAATGCACCGTTGGCAATGGATGCCAATGATTATAGAGTTATTATAACTGGTTATAATGCGCCAAGTGTACTGCCTCTATGCCCCATAACAAGTAATGAAGTAACGCTTACTGTTCGTGATTTTGCGGTAGTAACGGTTCAACCAACAGATGCAGAAATATGTGAAAATACATCGATTAACTTTAGTGTTACAGCAACTGGTACAGGTATTACCTATGTATGGCAAGAAGATAATGGCGGGGGCTTTGCAGATTTGGCAGATGGCACTGTTGGTGGAGTAATCTATGCCAATACAACAACCAATACCATTAGTATATCTAATGTAACAAATGCATTAAATGGCTATGATTATAGGGTTAAAATGACCACTACTGGGTCTTGTGAGAATTTTTCAAACCCTGCTGACCTTATCGTTAATCCTTTACCGGATGCAAACAACCTTTCTCCCGATTTATGTGAAGACCAGCCTTTGGGAAGTAATACCGTTGCTGGCCACGATTTAACGATTGCTGCTTATAGTGATGTGATCACAGGAATTGCAGGTTCCGTAGGAAGGACTATTGAGTATTATACAGATGCAGGAAGAACCAGTGGGGTTTCAGATCCAACGAATGTGGACATTAGCAACGGACTTATCATTTATACACGTGTAATTGATACAGCCATTGGTGCCACCCTATGCTCTAGTGACGAGACTATTAATTTCACAGTAAACGCTCTTCCTGTTGCCGCTGACCCTACGTTGGCAAGTAGAACTTTTTGCGAGAGTGTACAAGGTGGCCCTTTAGAGCGTACAGGTGTAAACCTAGATACGTATAACCCACAAATAAACGGTACTGCCACTATTACATGGTATCCTACATTGGCTGATGCGCAAGCTTTAACAAATCAAATTCCTGCTGGTGCTGCGGCTGGAGAGGTAGGTAATTATGAGGTATTTGATGGAGTCCCAGTAACTGCACGGGTAGTAGATGGAAACACTTGTGTTAATTACAGAGAAGTATTTTTTGTTGTTAATCCTTTGCCAGCAGCTAATCCAATTCTTGGTGCTGATACCCAATGTGTGGGTGGGCCTACTTCATTATACCAAATATCTCCTGGCTCTGCGGGTACTACTTATAATTGGAATATACATGGTGATTTTATTGTATTTGGTGGAGGAACAGTAAATGATTTCTTTGTGTTATTGCAATTTGGAACGGCTACAGTTCAAACATTAGAAGTAACTGAAATTAGTCCAGAAAATTGTGCAGGCGATGTACAGCAGTTAGTAATTACTGTGCAAGGATCACCACCAATATCAGCTATAACCGGACCTTCAGAAGTTTGTGAAAATGAAGCAGGGGTTGCCTTTAGTGTAACCAATACGGCCAATACGGATTATGCTTGGACGGTCCCTACAGGTGCGGCCATTATTAATGGGCAAGGAACTAGTGCTATTGTTGTTAACTTTGGAACAACTGGAGGAAATGTGGAAGTAATACCTACTTCACAAGGAGGAGGTTGTACAGGTGGAACCGCCACTCAGGCAGTTACTGTAAACGCTTTACCAATTTTAGACCCTGCACTTAATAATACTGTGTGTAGCGATGAAGATATTGGCATTACATTAGTAGCTGCTGGAGCAAGTCCTGTGCCTGCTACATCCTACGATGTTACGGCCAATGTTAGCCCTGGGTTATTGGCCAACACAGGGCCAACAACAGGTAATGGCATATTATCCGCAGCTATATTTAACGATAATTATACTAACACTACTGGTGGTGCACTTACGGTAACTTACATCGTAACGCCCATTAGTGCTGATAACTGTAGCGGACCTACCGTAAATGTGATTGCTACCATTAACCCAGAACCAGTAATGGGCAGTGGTTTGGATGTAACCGTATGTAGCGATATTGCTATTGGGCTTACTTTAAATACTGCTGCTGGTAGTGTTGTAGCATCAACTTATGATATTATTAATGTTATAATACCCGGAGGGATTACTGCCGATGGATTAAATGTAACCGTACCGCAAGCAGGGGTTACTGCTGCTTACCTTGCTAATGATAAGTATGAAAATCTAGGTAATGCTCCGTTAGTTGTTCAATATATAGTAGTTCCCAGAAGTATTAATAATTGCCCTGGTAATCAGTTAACAATAAACGCTACCATTAACCCCAAACCTGTTATAAGTACTCTTTTGGATAATACTGTATGTAGCGATGCAGCAATTGGAGTAACGCTGAATACAAATGGCGTTTCGGTGGCAGCTACCACTTATAATTTAGTTAATGTAGCAGTACCAGGTGGTTTAACAGCTGCTGTGGGTAATGCAGCTTTTCCAACAACTGGAGTTGCAGATAACTTCATAGTGTTGGATTCATACACCAACCAAACAAACTTCCCTCTTAATGTAACCTATACAGTCCAAGGAGAAAGTGCCGCAAATTGTACTGGTGATAATCGAAATATTGTAATTACAATAGACCCTGAACCTGTTATAGACAATACCCTTAGCACAGCAGTTTGTAGTGATGTGGCTTCAGGAATTACATTTGCTTTTTTAGGCACAGCAGTTGCCGCTAACGATTATAACTTGATAGATGTTGTAATTCCGATGGGTGCAACCCCAGCAGTAACAAATGCCGCTTTCCCAGCTAGCAATCAAGCAGATAATTATATTGCTGCCGATAGTTATACCAATCAAACAGCCGCTGCTATTGATGTAGTGTATGAAGTGCGTGGTGTTAGTGCAGGTCCGGCAAATTGCGAAGGTGACAGTGAATTTATAACTTTAACAGTAAACCCTGAACCTGTAATTGATCCTGCCCTTGATGCCACTGTTTGTAGCGATGCAGCAGTAGGAATAAATTTTGCAACCGATGGCATCTCTGTTGGTGCTGCCAGTTATGATTTTGTAAACAAAGTAGTACAGGCTGGTTTAGTAGATGTTGGAAACGTACCAGTAGCTAATGGTGTTTTAGCAACATATATAGCAACTGATTCTTATACAAATACAGGTAATTCTAGTTTAACCGTAACGTATGAAGTTCGAGGAACTGCTGCAGGCACGGGCTGTGTAGGGAAATCAGAATTTATTGTAGTAACCATTGATCCGGAACCTGTTGTTAGTACAGGCTTAAATACAACAATTTGTAGTGATATCTCTATAGGAGTTACATTGGCTACTAACGGAACATCCATTGCAGCCGCTAATTATAATTTAATTAATGTAACCATTCCTGCTGGGCTTACACCCAATGCAGGCAATGCATCGTTCCCACAAAATGGGGTGGTGTCTGGGTATATTACAAATGATACATATACAAATATTACAGCCAACCCACTTAATGCCATTTACGAGGTAAAGGGCGTGAGTGGTGCAAATTGTATTGGTGATAGTGAACTTATTACGGTTATAATAAACCCAGAACCGGTGGTTAATACTTCTTTGGATGCTCCGGCTTGTAGCGATGTTGCCATTGGAGTAACCCTAAGCATAGAGGGAGCAGGTGTAGCAGCCGCTAATTATAATTATATAAATGTAACAATACCTGGTGGCTTAACAGCTGGAGGTAATGCGGTTATCCCTTCCAATGGACAAGCTGATAATTACATAAATGGAGATACTTATACAAATCAAACACTTAACCCACTTGATGTTGTCTATGAAGTGAAAGGAGTAAGTGGAATCGGCTGTATTGGCGACAGTGAATTTATAACTGTAACGATAAACCCTGAGCCGGTAGTAAGCAGTACCTTAAATGCCACTGTTTGTAGTAATTTGGCGATAGGATTAACACTTGCTTCGGATGGTGCTTCTGAGCCAGCAGTATCTTATAATGTGTTAACCGTAAGTACTCAAGCAGGAATTATAGCTGATGGAGGCAATGTCATCATACCTAGTAATGCTGTACCAGCCGGCTATGTAAGTGGAGATATATATAATAACCCTACCAGTGGCCTCTTAACGGTTACTTACGAAGTACAAGGCATAAGTGTTGCTGGATGTGTAGGAGACAGTAGATCTATTATTATAACTATTGATCCAGAACCTGTGATTGACCCTAACCTTGATGTTACGGTGTGTAGCGATGATGCTACGGGTGTCTCTTTTTCTACCATTGGTACATCCGTGGCAGCAAATAATTATAATGTAAAAGCAGTTACAATTCCTGGGGGTGTTACAGCTGCTGTAGGAAATGCAACCATTCCGGGTGTTGCAGTTGGTACTGCCTATATTTTTAACGATAGTTATACCAACCAAACCGCTAACCCACTTGATGTTATTTATGAAGTAACAGCAACTAGTGCCGCTCCTTGCGAAGGGCAAAGTGAATTTATAACAGTAACAGTTAACCCTGAACCAGTAATCAGTTCAACACTAGATACAACAGTTTGTAGTGATGCAATAGTGGGTGTTATATTAAATACGGATGGTATTTCAGTAGGAGCTACTTTATATAATATTATATCAATTAATGCAGCTGTAGGTTTAGTGGCCGGAGGTGGAAATGTTGGTGTTTCGAATGGCGAACTTTCTGATTATATTCAAAATGACAGATATACAAACAAAACTTTTGGGCCTTTGGATGTTATCTATGAGGTAAGGGGAGTGAGTGCCGCAAACTGTGTGGGAGATTCTGAATTTATAATAATTACCATTAATCCTGAACCCATTGTTAATACAGGTTTAAACACAACTGTATGTAGTGATGATGCGGTAGGTGTTACGTTAGTAACAGAAGGAGGCTCTGTTGGAGCCATCGATTATAACTTAATAGCTGTTACCGTACCAGCTGGCTTAGCAGCAGATGCAGGTAATGCTGTGGTAGCAAATGGGGTTGCAGCAAACTATATTGTCGCTGACTCTTACACAAATGTTACAGGAGGGGCAATCAATGTAACTTATGAAATACAAGCAAGAAGTGGAGCGAATTGTACGGGCGATAGTGAATTTATAATTATAGCCATTAATCCCGAACCTGTGATTGATCCTACCCTTGATGCCACGGTTTGTAGCGATATACCCATTGGTATCAATTTTGGAACAGATGTTGGATCTGTGGCTGCCGCTAATTATAATTTAATTAACGTGACTGTGCCTGCTACACTTACAGCAGGTGTAGGAAACGTAGTGCCGGCAAATGGCATTGGTGCTACCTACATAGCCAATGATGTTTATACAAATACTACCAACGGATCATTAGATGTAACTTATGAAGTTGTTGGTGTAAGTGGATCTACTTGTGCAGGAGATAGCGAAATTATAACAATTACCATTAATCCTGAGCCTGTGATGAATCCAGGGCTGGATGTTACGGTTTGTAGTGATTTAGTCATAGGAGTAAATCTTTCCGGAGATGGGATTTCTATTAACCCAACATTATTTAATATTATTAATGTTACCATTCCAGGATCATTAGCTGCTAATGTTGCTAATGCTCCTATTCCTGCAAACAATCAGGTTGCTAATTACATTAGTGGTGATATTTATACCAATACAACCAGTACACCTTTAGATGTTATTTATGAAGTACGAGGGGTAAGTGGAGCTAGCTGTATTGGCGATAGTGAGTTTATAACCGTTACCATTAACCCTGAGCCTGTTATTAACTCAGGATTAAATACTGCTGTTTGTAGCGATAATGCCATTGGAGTTAACTTTTCAACCAGTGGAACATCAGTAGCGGCCGCCAATTATGATTTAATTGCAGTTACTATTCCAGGAAGTTTAACAGCAGCAGGTACAAATGTAGCCTTTCCTGCAAATGCTGTGGTTGCAGGGTATATTGCTGGCGATACTTATACAAATGTTACAGCTGGAGCATTAGACGTTACCTATGAAATAAGAGGCAGGAGTGCAGATGGCTGCTTAGGTGATAATGTAATTATTACCATAATTATCAATCCTGAACCTGTGATTGACCCTACTCTTAACATATCTGTATGTAGCGATTTAGGAATAGGATTAGTTCTTAATACCAATGGGTCTTCAATTGGAGCGGCTAATTATAACATTATAGATGTAGCCATACCTGCAGGTTTAATAGCCAATGCAGGCAATGCTGTATTTCCTGCTAATAATGTGGCATCAGCCTACCTTTCTACAGATAGATATATTAATGCTACAACTGGGCCATTAGATGTTATCTACGAAGTAAAAGGGGTCAGTTTCTCTGCTTGTATTGGCGATAGCGAGCTTATTACGGTAACCATTGAGCCAGGCCCTGTACTTGATCCAAACATGGACGATACAGTTTGTAGTGACACAGCCATTGGTGTTAATTTTGCAATTAATGTGGGCTCTGTGGCAGCAACCTCTTATAATATAGTTGGTATTACACCAAACCCTAGTTTAACTCCAGGTGTAACTAATGTGGTTATTTCAAATGGGGAGGCGGCTAATTATATAGCTGCTGATACCTATACTAACACCACCTCCATACCACTAGATGTAATCTATGAAGTACAAGGAGTAAGTGCTGCCACTTGTGTAGGGCCAAGTGAATTTATAACGGTTACTATTGACCCAGAACCTGTTATTGATAACGGGTTGAATAAATCGGTTTGTAGTGACGAAGCAGTAGGTCTTATATTAGTAACCAACGGTGTTTCTGTTGGCGCTTTAGTCTATAACATCATTAGTGTTACTATTGATTCAGGATTAACGGCTGCTGCTGGTAATGCCCCAATTCCTGCTAACAACCAAGATGATGATTATTTGTCAAATGATAGTTATACAAATACAACCGGGGCAGCTTTAACAGTTGTTTATGAAGCCAGAGCCGAAAGCGGCTCTACATGTGAAGGCGATAGTAAACTTATTACCATTACGGTTGACCCTGAGCCTATTGTAGATGCAAATCTTAATACCGATGCTTGTAGTGATAATCCTGTGGGTGTAACACTAGGTACTGCTGTAGGGTCTGCCGCTGCAAATTATAATATTGTAGCTGTAACTGTGCCAGGAACGATATCCGCAGCACCAGCAAATGCCGTTATTCCGGCTAATGGTGTTGCTCCAGGTTATTTTAGTGGTGATACTTATACCAATCAAACAGCAAACCCGGTAAATGTGATATATGATGTTCAAGCTGTGAGTACACTTAATTGTGTTGGTGATATAAGATCAATAACTGTTACCATTAATCCAGAACCCGTTATCGATCCTGCCATAACTGCCACAGTGTGTAGCGATCTAAATATAGGAGTTAACATAGGGGTTGTTGCAGGTTCAACTGCTGCTGCATCTTACGATTATTTAGATATTGTTTTAGCAGCGGGATTAACGCCTAACGTAGGAAATGCAATAATTCCTACGTTAGCACAATCTGCAGGCTATATTAATGGAGATATTTATACAAACGTAACAGCTACTCCTTTAGATGTAGTGTATGAAATAAAAGCAAATAGTGGGTTAACTTGTCAAGGCGATAGTGAATTTATAACTGTTACCATAAATCCTGAACCAGTACTCAACCCTGGACTTAATGCCACAATTTGTAGTACGTTTGATGTTGCTGGAATTATTTTCTCTACCAATGGAGTTTCTACAGCAGCTACTAGTTATAACTTAATTTCTGTAACTCCCGATATAAGTTTAGTTGCAGGCGGAGCCAATGCATTTCCTGCTAATGGAGTGGCAGATACCCATGTTCAGAATGACACCTATGAAAACACAACAAACGGAGATTTAACTGTAGATTATGTAGTAGCTCCTGTTAGCTCACAAGGCTGTATTGGAGATCAGGTAATAATTACCTTAACCGTTCGTCCTCAACCAGTGCTAAATGCCACAGTTGGAGCACCACTTTGTAGTGATGTGCCTATTGGTCACACACTTGCAGTTGTTGGAACTTCCATTGGTGCTACGGTCTATAATATTGTATCCATAAATTGGGATCCTTTAATGAGCCCAGGAGGTGCAAATGCAGGTATTGGTAATGCACAAGCGGCTAATGCCATTGCTGCAGATACCTATACCAATACTACAATGGGAGTTAGGCAAGCTACCTATGATATTGAGCCTGTTTCTGCGGATGGGTGTAAAGGAGCTGTTCAACAACTGACGTTTAACATAAACCCTGCACCTGCATTAGCAATAACACTGGATAAAATTGTGTGTGATGATGATGTTATAGGGTTAATACTTGGCTCTGCTAACAGCGTGCCTGCCTCTACTTACGATATTACAGTGAGTATTCCTGCAGGAATAACTGCAGCAGGTGGAAATGCAGTACTGCCAGCTTTTGCTCAAGCAGCAAACTATTTGTCTAATGATACATTCTCTAATGGTACAGACAACCCGTTGGTAGTAGAATATACCGTTGTGCCAATATCTGCAGCGTCATGTAAAGGCCCCCCAACTGTGGTTAGCATAACTGTTGAGCCAGATTTTACTGCCACTGCCACTAACACAAAAACTATTATCTGTAGCAATGATAATGTGAGTATTACGTTAGGAAGCCTCTCAACACCTTCTGCTGGTAGTGTTACATTTAATGTAACTGCGGTAACTTCTAACCCCGGCACGGTATCTGGCTTTATTCCTTCCTTAAACTTTTTGCCTATAGGACACGAAATAGTTGATTTCTTAGTAAATAGTGGCAATACACAAGAAACCGTTACTTATACTATTACACCTGTAGCTTCTGGTGCAGCAGGTGGAGGTGGCTGTCTAGGTGATGATATTACTGAGGTGGTAACTATTGACCCATTGCCTCAGGTAACCTCAGGGCAATTTAAGCAAGTGTGTAGTGGGGTTTCATTAGGATACTCTATTACCACAACACCAAATTTGCCAGGTACAACGTTTACTTGGCCTGCTCCAACATTGCCAGCAGGTGTTACAGGTGGAA
>JALSJD010000208.1 GCA_026989535.1 Cyclobacteriaceae bacterium | reverse complement strand
AGATGACATTATTTTACAAAAACTCTGCAACGAAATGAACCTAACCAAAACCATTTTTCCCGACTCAAATCTCGTGATTTTCTTTAAAATGGTCTCATCTTAAATCCCTTGAGGTCAGTTGTTCTGAAATTAAGAAAATGCGAGCAATTTTCCTGATTGTCTGGCTTTTTTCGAAACAAAAAGAAATTAGACCCCAAAGTTAGAGAAAATGTTGGCGGATAACTGGCAACATTTCCAGTAGTTGTTACAAAACAAGGTGTTTTCTAAGAGACACTAATTAGATTAAGTGCTGGTGATGCTGATGTTGACTGAATTTCAGCTAGATAAATTAATATATTAATACGCTGCCTTGATACTATATCCATTTTTAATGCAAATTTAAGCCAACCCAATTCTTAAATTATCGCATTAAAATACATCGCTTTTTCGAAAAACAAAAGTATCCTATTGAAATTTTACTAATTAACACAATTACACTTATAGGTATTTTGCAACTATACGTGTTAATTTGGTAATTAAATTACTATAAGGAGGATAAAAAAACTTAATAGAAGTTAGCCCAACCCTTTGCTTTAGCACTGATTTTTCGTTTGAAAAGGCAATAAAGCCATAATACCCGTGAGATTTGCCAATACCGCTATTATTAACTCCCCCAAAGGGTAAATTATGATTTGTAAAATGAAGTACCGATTCGTTTACACAAATGCCTCCTGCAGGAATTTCGTTAATAATGCGCTTGGTGTTCTTTTTTGATTTTGTGAAATGATATAAGGCCAAAGGTTTTGGCTTTTGAGTTATGGCCTCAATAACCTCTTCCATATTTTCGTATTTAACCAATGGTAAAACTGGTCCAAAAATTTCTTCTTGCATAACCCTGCTGCTATTAGGCATCCCTGTGATAATGGTAGGTTCAATTAAGTTTTCCTCCGCATTGGCGGTGCCGCCAAAACTAATTTTTCCGCCTTTTTCTACTACATCTTCTAACAAACCAGCTATTCTGGCATAATGGTGTTTATTTACTATTCTGGCATAATCGCTTTTATTTACTTCGCCTGCGTTGTAATACTCTTTTTTAATGGCCTTTTTGAGCTGAGCTTCAAAGGCATCGAAGATGGAAGTATGCACAAACATATAATCAGGGGCAATACAAGTTTGCCCGCAGTTCATAAATTTACCCCAAACCAGTTTTTCGGCTGCGTCTTTTATATTGGCTGTTTCATCAATAATAACCGGAGATTTACCTCCAAGCTCTAATGTAACTGACGTTAAATTTTTAGCGGCTGCTTCCATAACAATTTTTCCAACAGCCGGGCTACCAGTAAAAAAGATATGATCAAATGGCAATGCCAATAATTGTTGTGTCGTTTTAATTTCTCCTTGAACAACCTTTACTTCGCTCTCCTCAAAAAGTTCGTCCATCATATTCTCCATAAGCTGAGCCGTATGGGGTGTCATTTCCGAAGGCTTTAAGATAGCAGTATTGCCTGCAGCTATTGCCTCAATTAAAGGGAGTATTAATAGGTTAAAAGGGTAGTTCCAAGGGGCAATTATTAGGCAAACACCTTTGGGTTCTACATAAATTGATGAATGCGAACCAAAAAGAGTTAATGGGGTTGGTGCACTTTTAGGCCTTGCCCAGCGATGTAAATTATGAATAGCATGCCGTGCCGCTGCGGCAACAGGCTGTATTTCAGACAAAAGCACTTCTACCTCTGGCTTTTTAAAATCATCGTATAGAGCCTTGATGATTTTATTGCTGTTGTTTGCAACCCAATCCTTAATTAATTTAAGCTTCCTTTTTCTTTCGTTGATAGAACCGCCTCTCAATTTTTGAGATTTTAATTTTTGAGATTTAAATAAATCTGCAAAAGGATTGGTTTCTGTTTGGGTTCTTTCGGCAGTATTCATAGTATTGAGCTTTATACAATAAATATACAACCTTATATTAAAATGGATAAAATAGATTCGCTCAATCAGGTAGCAAAATTTCATGCTACTTTTAAACACCCTATACTTTCGACTCCTCAGATTCCTTCTAAAACAAGGTGTGAGCTCAGGGTTTCGTTATTGCAAGAAGAGCTGAATGAATTAAAAGAGGCCATCGATAATAATGACTTAGTTGAAGTGGCAGATGCTCTGTGTGATATTCAATACGTATTATCGGGGGCAGTACTCGAGTTTGGATTGGGTGACAAGTTTGTAACACTCTTTAATGAAGTGCAACGCTCTAATATGAGTAAGGCGTGTAAAACCTTAGAAGAAGCCGAAAAAACAGTAGCGCATTATAAGGAGCGCAAAGGCGAATCGGCTCATATTGAGGAACACGATGATTTGTTTTTAGTATATAGAGATGGGGATAAAAAAACCCTTAAGTCTATTGGGTACTCACCAGCAGATCTTAAGGGTATTTTAGGTTAGCAGATAGTACTATTCACTAATAATTCTTACTTCCACCCGCCTGTTTTGGGCGCGTGCTTCAGGCGTATTTTCTTGTGTAAGGGGTTGCGACCCTCCAAATGCTTTTGTAAGTACTCGGGTTTTGTCTATTCCGTTAGATACTAAAAAGTCTTTTAATGCTTGCACTCTATTTTCAGATAGCTCAAGATTTTTAACTGGAGACCCTCTAAAATCGGTATGACCCTCTAATTGAATAACCATGGTTGGTGTATCTTTAAGCATGTTCACCAAGTTGTTTAGTTCTTCAAAAGAATCGCTCGTAATCTTAGATTTACCTTGTTCAAAATTTAAATTATTGAGCGCAAGTACACTACCAACCCCCCCTATTTTTAATTTAATAATATCTGTTCTATTTAAATCATTATCGGCTCCTTCTAAGGGATGAATTACCTCCGAAAGCGAAATATATCCGTCTTTATTAATTTGAATAGAGTAAGATTCTCGTGCCCTAAAATAAGCTTCAAACTCACCCATTTCGTTTGTTACCAACAAGCCAATTTCTGATTGGTAAGGCAGTTTTTTATAACGAACATTTACACCTGCTAGGGGCTTGCCAGAAAACTCGTCAACAATTATTCCTTTATAAAAAACAAGACTATCAGTTTCTGCGTTACTAACGCTGTTGTTAATAGTTGCATTGGCCATAACCGACCAACATAACAAGCTTAATAAAATTAGATTTATTTTCATCTGTTTATATTTATTTTTCTAGAATTTCGAACTCAACTCTTCTATTAGCACTACGCCCTTCTCGAGTTGCGTTAGATTCAATAGGCTTGGTTTCGCCAAACCATTTTACTTCTATTCGGTCGCTTACAATATTTTTACTCACAAGGTATTTAACAACTGCCTTCGCTCTTCTTTCGGATAAGCCCATATTATACTCGTCTGGCCCTGTGCTATCCGTATGCCCTCTAATTTTAATTTTTGTAGAAGTATTTTCATTTAAGTATTCAACCAGTCGGTCAAGCTCCGGAAACGATGCTGACTTTAACATGGCTTTATCGAAATCGAAGAAAATATTATTAAGCGTAATGATAGCCGCTACTTTAGCCGGCACCATGTATAAATTGGCACTTAATTCATCGCCTTTAAATTCATCGCCCGTTAAATCAATATTTTCATTAATTGGAAGGTAGTCTTCAACCTCTGCTCTGTACCCATACTTGTATCCTTTGGGTAATACAATCTCGTATTTGCCAGTGCCTTTGTGCGACTTGGTTATACCAGCTGTAGTGCCTTCAGGCAGTTTTTCGTAGTAAATTTTAGCTTCTATTGGCTCACCTGTTTCTTTATCCAATAATGTACCTCTAATTACAATTACATCAGAAGGCATTACTTTAAGTGGCAACTCTACTTTAAAAATATCTGCGTTATCTTCTCCTACTTCTTGCGTATAATAGGCATAATTGCCTGTTAAGGGGATATTAAAGAACAAATCTTCCTTAGGAGAGTTAATATCTGGTCCTAAATTTTGAGGTTGTGACCAATTTGCCCAAGTATCGTCTAACCGCTTAGAAACGTAAATATCCTGCCCCCCAAAACCTCCTAAACCATTGGTAGAGTAGTAAAGTGTTTTATCATCAGCAGCTAAAAATGGAGAGGCATCATCTCCGGCTGTATTAACTTGTTTTCCTAAATTAAGTGGCTCTGTCCAAGTGCTGTCTTCTTTAAAGAAACTTACATACAAATCTCTTGCGCCATTCGAGTCATCTCTTTCTACCGATAATAAAAGTACCTGCCTGTTATTTGCTAAAAAGTAGTTCGATTTTTCGTTATAATTATAATCATTTTCGATAATGAGATTAAAAGGGGGTGTCCACTCTTCCCCTTCCTTGGTACTAATTGAAACGCCAGCACTCATTTTATTTGGTTTTTTGTCGTGGTATTGATTTCCTAAAAGTAAAACAATAGAGTTTCCATCGGGCGTAACTGAGCAGACATAATTTGGAGATTCATTATTTAATGGGCGTCCAATATTAACCGCTTCTTTCCACTCACCGGTTGAATCCATTTCTGAATACCAAATATCTTCTCCATCAGACTCTCCTCCTATATTACCTGGGTGATTTTTTCTACTAAAATATAAAGTACGCCCATTAGGGGCTAATAATGGTTTAAACTCAGTGTATGGACTATTTACATTATTACTTAAGCGCTCAGCTAATAAATTTGTGTTAAGGTTTTCCATAATTTCAACCTCCACATTGGTTGGTTTGGCCGAAGAAGAAATACCAATGGCATCAATACTATAATACTCTGGTACGGTTAAGCCATCAAATTCGATTTTTACAGCTGCTACTTTATATGGAGTTTCATTCATTATAATGCTAAACAGTCTTCCTTTTAATGGAATACTAGATGCACTAAACGTGTTTATCAAATACTCTTTACCCGTT
The DNA here is from genome assembly GCA_026989535.1 of Cyclobacteriaceae bacterium. GTDB lineage: Bacteria > Bacteroidota > Bacteroidia > Cytophagales > Cyclobacteriaceae > JAKISE01. The sequence continues at coordinate 6,589 of JALSJD010000208.1, read as the reverse complement.
TCGTCATAAGCAAGCACCTTCGTGATGGTAGTTGGGCTATAGGACTCGGCAATTACAATTTGGCGTATCTTAATTGGCGTATTAAATCCAACTTTAATATACTCTTTACTGTTGGGTCTGTCGGGTGTCCAGGCCGAAGGGCTTTCGCCTGCTGCAGGCAGCACATTTGGTTTGCCAAGAACTTGTTGGGCTGAATATTGAATGGGGGTAAGTTCGGATGAGAATTCAATAACTTTTGACGCCCATTGAATTTCTTGCGAATACCCAATTACCGAAACAGCTACGAGCCCGATAATGGTAAATAAGCTTTTAATTAGATGCATAGTTTTGATTAATCAAAATTTGGTATTGTAATAATAGAATAAAAATCAATTTTATTTATCATAGAGAAAAGAGGATTTTCAATTTTACCCCTAATTTTTATAATTTTTGGTCATTTTGCTCCTTGTTTTCCCAAAAATCTGCATTTTTAATTCCAAGTTTTTTAGAATTAAAAACTGGGTCAAGCCCTGCTTCTCGTTGGTCAACATAATCTTTTAATGCCTTAATTGCTGGCTTTCTTAAAATAATAATGGCTATAATATTTAACCATGCCATTAAACCTACCCCAATATCACCGAGTGTCCAAACCGCTCCAGCAGTAATAGTGGTTGCATAATAAACAGTGGCTAAAATAGTTACTCTTAATATATTTACTAAATACTTTTTATCTCCTTTTTTATCGAGGTATGCCACATTAGTTTCTGCCATATAATAGTAAGCCATAATGGTTGTAAATGCAAAAAACAATAAGGAGATAGCCACAAATTCTTTACCTATGGAAGGAAAATGATGGGCTACGGCAAACTGTGTAAATTCAGGGCCATAGGCTACACCTTTCAGGTTCTCAACAATAAACCCTCCATCAGGATTATGTACGTTGTATTGTTCGGTAAAAAGAATCATAAATGCAGTAGCTGTGCACACAAAAAGCGTATCGATATATACTGAAAATGATTGAACTAATCCTTGTTTTACGGGGTGTGAAACCTCTGCTGCTGCTGCTGCATGAGGGGCAGTACCTTGCCCTGCCTCGTTGGAGTAAATGCCACGTTTAACACCCCAACTAATGGCCATCCCAAAAATACCTGCAAAGGCAGGCTCCATGGCAAAAGCAGATTTAATAATTAAGGCAATAACACCAGGTACATGTGTTATATTCAACCCTATAATAACTACAGCCATTAAAATATAGGCAATGGCCATAAAAGGCACCACCACTTCGGCTACTTTACCAATTCGTTTAACCCCTCCGAAAATAATAAGTGTTAAGGCTAAAACTATACATACGCCAATTACATTCACCTCTCCTCCAAACAGTTGAATATCAGCAATATTAAAGGCGTGTTTCATACTTGCCGAAATACTATTGGATTGCACGCCAGGTAAAAACACCGACATGCTTAAAATAGTAGTAAGAGCAAATAACGAAGCATACCATTTTTTGCCAATTCCTTTTTCAATATAATACGCAGGGCCTCCTCTATATTCACCGTCTTTTACTTCTTTATATATTTGCCCTAAAGTAGATTCCACAAAAGCAGAAGCTGCTCCTAAGAAGGCGATCACCCACATCCAAAAAATAGCGCCTGGACCACCTAATGCAATGGCCGTTGCTACACCGGCAATGTTGCCGGTACCTACTCTACCCGAAATGGCAATAGCAAATGCTTGAAATGATGAAACTCCTTTTTTAGAGGCTTTGCCTTTAAACAGGAGACGAATCATTTCTTTAAAATACCTGATTTGCAAAAAGCGTGTAGTAACTGAAAAGTAGATTCCTGTGCCTAAGCACAAGGCAATTAAAAAATTGCTCCACACTAACTCATTAATGAAGCCAATAATTGATTCGAATGTCATACGGGGGGGTTAAATAAGCCACAAAGATAGAAAAATAAGGCTGTGAAGAAAGGAAATTGATTTTAGTAAATAAAAAACGGAAGAGAATTCTAATAAATTAGAATCAACTTCCGTTTCCACTCCACAATTACCGAAATAACTGCTTTGTTCCAAGTTTTTTGACTAAAACACTAAATTAGATTTGCTTGCGCTAGTCTTCTTCAATGCCCCACTGGGTTTTCATAAGATCTAAAGGTTCAATAACCCGAAGGTTTCTTCGCCCGTTCATAATGCCTGTTACTTCCACTTGCGTTTTGGTAACTCATGCTAAAGCTGTTAGACCTATTACCACTTTTACATTAATCGACACTTACGTTTGTAGAGATTATTTCAGTCGCTTATCCCTCACTTGGTAATTACTAAGGTAGCACTAAAAACTAATGCAATCCAAAAAAATAATCATTTAGTTATCAACTACTTATGCACACTTAAATACCAGCTTTATGCACAGGGTTATCCACAATTTTAATTTCCGTTCTACCATTGACAGGGTAAAGGATTTCAAAGAGGGGATGCTGGATTAGCCAGCTGGCTGACCGGTAAAAGTGTATAAAAAGCACGTTTCCCCACATCCGTTGCGGGGCCTCCATTTTAAAGAGATTCTTCAGTCGTTCCTCCTTCTGAATGACGGCTCGAAGAAGAGTGCAAATAATGAATAGATTGCTTCATCCGCCAAATAGCGGATTCGCAATAACGTTTTATAAATGCAGCCTACAAATTATCCAACACAAACTGTGTCATCATATTAAATAAATGAGGCCTTGCATGACCACGATAAATGCCGTGCGCTCTATCTGGGTAATAAAAGGATTGAAACTGAATGCCTTCGCTAATCAGCTTATCTTGCAAAGCCACTGCATTTTGAAAATGCACATTATCATCACCCGTGCCGTGTACCAACAAAAGTTTGCCTTTTATTTTACCTGCATGGGTTACCGGGCTATTATTATCATACCCTTCAGGATTATCCTGTGGTGTAGAAAGGAATCTTTCTGTATAAATGGTATCGTAATACCTCCACGAAGTAACTGGTGCTACGGCAATGGCCATCGCAAATACATCTGCTCCTTCTTCTAACGCCAATGACGACATATAGCCTCCATAGCTCCATCCCCAAATACCAATACGAGTGGCATCTACGTAAGGCAAGCTACCCAAATATTTGGCCGATGCAATTTGGTCTTCTACTTCCATTCTGCCTAAATTACGATAGGTTTGCTTTTTAAACTTAGCTCCACGCCCTCCTGTACCTCTGCCATCCACTACAGAAATGATGTACCCTTTTTGCACTAACATTTGATGCCAATAACCGTTGCCTCCGCCCCAAGAATTAGACACTTGCTGTGAGCCAGGCCCTGAATATTGAAACATTAAAACAGGATACTTTTTAGTTGAATCAAAATTGGCTGGCTTTAGCATATAGCCATTTAAATCATTGCCTACTTCATTTTTAAAGGTGTAAAACTCTTTGGTTACTAAGCCATATTCTCTAGCCACTGCTTTTAACTTAGCGTTATTCTCTAACCTTTTTAGTATTTTATTGCCCTTGGTGGCATACAGCTCCACCGTATTAGGCGTGGTGCTATTACTAAAATAATTAATGTAATACTTAAAACTGTTGCTCATATTAACTCGGTTAGCCCCTGTATGAGTTGATAATTTGCGTTTGTTTTTACCGTTTAAATCAATGGCATAGAAATAGGTTTCTAAAGGCGATTCTTCTTTAGAGGTAAAATAGATTGTTTTCTTTTTGCTTGCCTGATCGATGCCTACAAAAGTGGAAACTTCCCAATTACCTTGGGTTATTTGACGAACCAATTTGCCCTCAATGGTGTATAAATACAAGTGCTTATAGCCACTTTTTTCGCTTGCGAGCAATATATGCTTGCCATCATTTAAATAGGTAAGGTCATCGGTTAATTCCAAATCAACATAGGTGTCCGATTTATCTTGCAGAATAAGGGAGGTTTTGCCTGTATCCGCATTGGCGTGCAAAATATCTAACTGGTTTTGCAGCCTGTTCATTCTGCGAACTGAAAGCACATTGGCATCAAAAGTCCAATTAATGCGAGGAATGTAAATATCGGTTTCGACTCCAATATCCACATTGGTTTTTTTCTTGCTATCTAAATGATAGACCAAAATTTGAATTTCAGCATTTTTTTCGCCTGCTTTTGGGTATTTGTAGGTGAAATTTTCAGGGTATAATGCACCCTTATTCCATTTTTGCATCGTGTATTCGGGCACCTGCGATTCATCAAATCGGTAATAGGCTAGTTTTTTACTATCGGGCGACCAAAAGAATGCTTTCGTAAACGATAGTTCTTCTTCATATACCCAATCGGTGCTGCCATTAATAATGCTGTTACGCTGGCCATCATTGGTTACTTGCACCACCAACATATCATCAAGATTTACATAGAATAAGTTATTATTCTTAGTGTAAGCTACTTTAGTGCCATCGGGCGAAACGGTGGCATACGCAATACGATCTTCCTCTAGTTTTTGCAAAGATTTAGTTTCTCTATTATAGAGGTAAAATATAGCGGTGTAACTTCTTCTAAAAATAGACTGACGATCGGTTAATAAGAGTATGTAATTTTCATCGGCACTAAACTCATAGCTCGAAATGCCAACTTCTGTATCTAAGGTGCTAGCATCTAAAATAGTTTCAACCTGCTCACCAGTAGTAACATCATATTTTACAATGTTGTTTTTTTCAAGTGCTGAATAGTAACTGCCATCATTCATCCAATTAATACCATAAACCGATTGGCTTCTAAAGGTTCCCTTTGAATAGATATCTTCTACCGTTATTTGTTTTTGAGAAAAACTGAATAGACTACTCATAAGTAGGCCTATAAGTATAATAAAATGCTTCATTTTGTTAATTTTATTTTACTCAAAGCTAAGGCTAGAAGTTTTAACAACAAATGATTTATTGGATGGGTGGTAATTTGTTTACTGATTGAGCTAAATCATAGGCAACAAAATTATTGACAAAACAGAGAGACTCTTTGGGCAGAACCCTCAGAGTGACGTAAAAACCAATGGGCATAAAACTCACATCCGTTGCGGGGGTTCCATTTTAAAGAGATTCTTCAGTCGTTCCTCCTTCTGAATAACGGTTCGAAAAAGAGTACACGTCACTCAGCCAGCTACAGCCCGAAGAGTCTCCTAATTGTTTAGTACGTAAAACTTTTAATTGAGGGGGTGCGCTACCATTGACGTGTTTTGTAATATGTTGATTATCAATATTATAAGAGTTTTACTAAATTAATGTTTTTTTTAAATAAACAGATTGCTTCATCCCATTTACCAAATTGAAACTTTTAAATCAGTACAGGGATTCGCAATGACGATCGAAACGTCATTTGCCTATGCTGATCCGCCAACTGGTCGGATTCCGCTCTACCATTGACGTTACATTTTGTACTTCATATCTACGTGTGGAATACCATCTTCTAAATACATATCAGAAATAGACACGAAACCGAATTGGGCATAAAAATGTTGTAAGTGCTCTTGGGCAGAAAGGGTAATCGCTTTATCAGGATAATGTATGGCGATATAGCGCATTGCCTCTTCCATTAATTTTGAAGAAAGCTTTTTGCCTCGATAATCTTTGTGCGTAATTACTCGACCTATTCTAGTTTTAGGCTGGTTAATAATAATGCGTAAGTAGGAAGCTATTTCGCCCGCCTCTTTAATAAAGAGATGAAGTGCCTTTTCATCTTCGCCATCTAACTCTGGGTAGGGGCAGTTTTGCTCTACCACAAAAATATCAACACGCAGTTTGAGGATGGCATAAAGCTCGGTTAAAGAAAGCTGGTTAAAAGGTTTAATTTTAATTGAATTCATAAAATATCGTCAAGCCTTTCAAAAGTACAATGTATTTTACTTAGTATTCCTGTTCTACTTTCTCATTAGGGTTGCTGCCATTAACAACTGTTACCGTCATGTCTATAATTTCCTGATCGCTTAACCGTAGCGCATCATCTTTAAGATCTATAACAAGGGTTTTGGTTAGCCAGGCTTCGCAGCTATCTCCATTGGCATTATGGTTAAGAATTACAGTAAAATTTGGAGGATAAACCATATTAATAACGTCAGACCACACCAGACTAAATTGGTGTTTTTCGCATCCTCCAGAATAAGAAACCCCGATAAGCATTTTTAACTCATTATCATTAACTGTTACACTATTAATAACAAAAGGATCGGAGCCTGCGCTTTTAAGCAGCTTCTGTGCATTTGCATAAGCCTGCACTGATCTCGTGAGTTCAATATCTATTTCTTCGGAAGTGGTTTTAAAATTATTAGATGTTTGCTGGCACTGAAACATTATTGCTGTTAATACCAAAACTGTTATTACATTAGATGTTTTGTACATAACCATAATTATTTTAAGATTTTGTTTGCTTACTTTATTAGACACCGTAAACCAACAAAAGGTTGGGATTTAAAAGTAAAACCACCATTCTATTGTCAACTACTCTTTTTAATTATTCCCTTTCAACATCGTTAATATCAGAACAACTGACCTCAAGGGATTTAAGATGAGACCATTTTAAAGAAAATCACGAGGTTTGAGTCGGGAAAAATGGTTTTGGTTAGGTTCATTTCGTTGCAGAGTTTTTGTAAAATAATG
>JALSJD010000207.1 GCA_026989535.1 Cyclobacteriaceae bacterium | reverse complement strand
TTTTTGACGGCTCCATTTTTTCTCATCCATAAAATAAGAAGCTGGTACTTCTAAAATGGAGATAGAAGAAGTTAATGCGGCAACGGATAGTAATAAAAAGAATAACCCACCAATGATATGCCCAAAAGGGATTTGCGCAAAAATGGCTGGCAGTACCTGAAAGGTTAATGTGGGCCCTTGACTAGGCTCCATGCCAAAAGCAAATACCGCAGGAAAAATCATAAATCCAGCAAGCAAAGCAACACTCGCATCCATTAGACCTACGTATAAACCACTTTCAATAATATTAGCTTTTTTAGGCAAATAAGAACCGTAAGTAATCATAATGCCCCAGCCAATGCTCATAGAGAAAAATGCTTGTGATAAAGCCGTTAAAAACGTGTTTGGGGTAACCTTAGACCAATCAGGAATGAGGTAGAATTTGATGCCTGCCATGGCGCCATCAAGCGTCATACTTCGAATGGCCACTAGTAGAAGTAGCACAAAAAGCATGGGCATTAATATTTTAGAAGCCTTTTCAATTCCGCCAGAAATACCCCCAAGCACAATTAAAATGGTGACTACCATAAATACTGCAAATAGCGGTAATACAATGGCTGGGTTTTGCACAAACTCTGCAAAGGTAATCTGAACATCGAATACCGAAGTAAAAATATAACCAACAGCCCAACCTCCAATTACAGCATAATAAGTAAGCACAAAAAAGCTTATGGATAAGGCCAGGATAGGAGATAACATCCAAAATTTATTGGCTTTAGTGTTTTTAAACGCACCCACCGTGCTGCTACCGGCATAGCGGCCAAGCCCCATTTCGGTAAAAAGCAACGGCACACCAATAAGCACCACGCAAAAAATGTAAATAATTACAAAGGCACCACCACCATTTTGCCCGGTAATGTAAGGGAAACGCCAAATATTACCCAGCCCTACTGCCGAACCGGCCGCAGCCATTATAAATCCAAATTTCGATCCCCACTGATCTCTTTCTCCTCCTGCTTGCATTGCCATATTAAATTTAGTTTTTAAGAGTTACGAATTACGAATAATAATGCGAATGCGGCAATTCTTAACTCGTAATTCTTAATTCGTGCTTTTTAAGAATCGGCAATTTGCTAAAATGAAGGCTAAATCCAAAATATAACTTACTTCTTTTGAAGAGTTATCTAAATTGAGTGCAATTAAGCAATTAGATTTTCAATTGTCCGTAGAGCGGCTAACTACGAAATAGCAAAGTTAGTGGTACATATTAAATTATGTGAAGCGATTGTACCCTTAGTTTTAATTTTTGTTGTGTTAGCCTGATTAATTCATGAATCTTCGTTATGAGCATTTCAAGTATCTGATAGTCAAGTGCTCGCACAGGATTTTGGAACAGCTTGTCCCGATTTTTTTTCGGGAGAGGATGGCGGACGTTGAGTACGGTCACCTCCTTAAATAGGTTGACTAAAATAATAATAAAAAGTCTTTTAAACTCAGCACATCATTAAGTACCAGCCTAGCCGGCAAGGCTGGCTTATCGCTTTAATCAATCGCTCAATTTAGGTAGTAATCAGTTTAATTGCGCTGTTTGTTTTGGCTACTTTGCAATATTGGAAAAAGGGATAGCTAAGAAGCAAGTAACTACCTAGTTCAAGCATCTCACTTGGACTAATAAACCGCTAATTAATTCCCTTTTTTAAACACCAAAATAGGATGCCCTTCTGTTTTTAAAATTAGGTGATTATTGGCAACCTCATACACAAACCGATTACCAGCCAGGGCTTGCAAAAAGGCGGATTCAATGGCTTGGTTTTCGCAATACATTCGCGTTGCAATAAAGTTTCGATTAAACTCTATAAGGTCACGTTCTAAAGTAAAATTTCCTTTATACCCATTGCAACCGGCATTACCTGAAACCACATAATTACTTAGGTGAAGCTCCATTGTAGGGATTTTGGTGGCATTTACCTTTTTACCTTTTAGTTCAGTTAACACCCAAATATCGTTCAGTACTGTTGGTTGTACATACTTACCACAGCCTCGGTAAGATAGTTTCGTTTTAGTAGTTTTCTCCGCCACCTTTACAGAGGTCGCATATTGATACACCTCATCTGACATACCATCGGAACAAATTTCCTTTTTAAAGGTTAGTTCAATGCTTCTTTCTTTGGTTTTCGACTTAAACAGTAAAGTTCCATCATTCCTTTTAATTGGCTTAACGTACAAAAAACCAATAGAGTCTATATCACCAATGGATGTAAAAGAAACATATTCACCTTCTTCAATAGCAACATTCCAAAAAGGCTCGGTGCCAATGGCAAGCCACAAATTATTAAGGTAGTCAATTTGTGTGTCTAGTTTAGCATCAGTTTGAGAGCGATCACTAACTGGTTGGCTTACTACACAACTAACCGTAATAAATAGCATAAAAATCAGATATTTTTTGTTCATAATTAATTTACCTCCTTCGTTTCTTGCTTTTACTTTTATTTTTAGAATTCCATTTATTATCCTTACCTGGGCGTGCTTTTTTTTCGTGAAAAGCCCCCTTAAATGTTGGGTCGTCCTTGCGTTTTTGATGGTCGATAGAGCGAGCGATGTCCTGCTTTTCTTCAAAAGTGGAAGCCTCTATTTTAATGTTTTTAGGTAGCTTTTTTTGAGGAATTGATTTGCGAATAAGCTTTTCGATATTGGCGATATGAAACAGTTCGGCTTCATTAGCAAACGTAATAGCCACCCCCAATTTTTCGGCTCTGCCTGTTCTGCCAATTCGGTGTACATAGTCTTCGTACAGGGTGGGTACATCAAAATTAATAACGTGGCTAACATCGCTTACATCAATGCCTCGCGAGGCCACATCGGTGGCCACCAGCACTTTAAGCTCACCCTCTTTAAATAACCGCATGGTGTGTATGCGCGTGTTTTGCCCTTTATTAGAATGCAATACCCGTACGGGACCAAGCCCTTTACGGTCTAAATATTTAAAGAGGTTGTCAGCTGTTTGTTTGGTTTTAGTAAAAATCAATACTCGGGTAAACTTTTCAGTTTGAAGCAGGTGTTCTACAAAATTTATCTTGGTTTTTATATTCGGTATTTCATAATATGCCTGATTGATGGTTTCGATGGTGGTGGCTTGCGGAGCCACCTCTACTCGTTCGGGATATTCTAAAAACTCCTCTGATAGGGCAACCACTCGCTCTGGCATTGTGGCTGAAAACAACAAGTTTTGTCGCTTTACAGGAATTACTTCTAAAATCTTTCTAATTTGAGGCATAAAGCCCATATCCATCATCTTATCGGCTTCATCAAGCACCAAGGTTTTTAAATGCTTGGTAAAAATGGCTCCTCGTAAGTAAATATCCATAAACCTGCCTGGAGTAGCCACAATAATATCTACGCCATTTTCAATTTGCTCAATTTGGGTTTTTGGCCCCACCCCACCATATACAGCCAATATTCGTAAATCGGTATAAGTGGCAAGTTGCTTGGCTACTTCTTCAATTTGAAGCACCAATTCTTTGGTAGGAGCTAAGATTAAAGCACGCACATCGCTGCCTTGGGCATATTTTACCTTCATTAAAACAGGCAATACAAAAGCTGCAGTTTTACCCGTTCCTGTTTGGGCAATACCCATTAAGTCGTGCCCGTTAAGCACCAAAGGAATCGCCTTTTGTTGAATAGCTGTTGGCTTTTCGTAACGCATATCCTCAATGGCATTGAGTAACTGAGGGTTAAGCTTAAGGTCTTTGAAAGAGAGAGGTGGCATTTAGTTGTTTTGTGCAAAGGTAAGTAAGAAAGCAGAACATAAAGAGGTTAGGGTGAGCTGGGGAACAAATCGTTTACTACCCTTAAACCTGAATAATTCAGGTAAAGAAAGGTGCTAACTTATTATTTTATACCTTACGAAGGTTTTAATTTTTAAAAATAAAGAAGATTATACTGCCAGTATCTGCAAGCTCAAAAGAGTATTGCTAGTTTAAAACAGCCTATTATCAAAGTGCAAACTTTTTATTCTCAGCCTCTTAGCACTTCTCATCTCTACTCAATCGCTCAATCTAGGTCTGATTAACCAAAAAAAGAGGAAGCTGAATTACTCCAACTTCCTCTTTTTTAGAAATGATTTTTTGAATTTTTAGTCTTCTTCTTCAATTTCAATAATTTTGCCTGTTTCAGCATTCATTTTAATTTCATAACGAAGTGTTGAACTTGTTACTTCAAATTCATACTCCCAATTAGCTCCTTGGTTGTGGTCTTCAACTTCCAATTCCCATTGGGTAAGCTCCCCTTCAACTTCCAAAAATAGTTTATCAAGGGCGGCTTGTAAAGAAATAACCTTATCATTGATTTCAATATTATAATCAAAAGGGCCTATTTCTCCACTTATTTCTTCAATCACTAAAGGGTTTTCAAAAATCACAACCTTTACAATAGCGCTTTGCTCGTTTTGCAAGTACAGTTTCCAACTAGTGGTGCCGTCACTATGGTGTTTTTCACTTTCAATTACGTCTCCTGTAAAATACTCTTGTGCAAAATTAATTACTTCGTCAGGAGCCATTATGCTTTCACCATCGTCTTCATAATCATCATCTTCTCCATCGTTATCTTCGTCTTGGTCGTCTTGCTTTTCTTTAACCGAAATTACCTCAACTTCAAAGCCTTTGATTTCTACTTCGTACCTGTTTTCAGCACCAACAATATGAAACTCGTATTCCCATTCGTTGTTTTCTTCTAATTCTAACGACCATTTGGCAACCTCACCATTAACTGTTCTTAGAGCTAGTTCTTTTGCTTCTGAAAATTTAATAAAACTTCCGCCAGGATCAATTTCGTAGGTATATGGGCCAGATTTTCCTTTCATTTCAATAATTTCACCTAATTCTTTAAGTACATCTACTTTTAAAATTCCGCCACCAGGCATTTTTAGTTTTATTTCCCAAACTTCTAATCCTCGTTCAATATCCACTTCGGCTTCTAATACCTCCGCATCCGGAAAAATTTCATTTAATTTATCAGAAATGTCTGAAAGATTTACAATCTCTCCAGCAGAGCGACCACCCGTAGCTCCTCCAAAAACACTCTCATAAGGTGTTTCTAAATTTTTAATGGTGGTAATGTCTAAGTCTCCAAAAACCTCGTTGGTAAATTCATCTAAATTACTTTCTGTTGTTTCAGAGCAGGCAAATGCTAATAGACCAACTAAAAGAATCCCTACTTGTGTGATTTTCATATTTATATTTTTTTTAATTTATGCTCTTTATCTTTAATACCTAAAAATGGTAACCAATGGTAAACTCATTAACGATCTGTCATTTGTGAAAATTGTTTAGGTTTGTTTATTTATCAAATAAAGAGCCCATTATCTTATTTTCTGGCAGCATTCCTTGGCCTGAATAATTTATAAACACTTTAAAAAAAACAATTGGGATTATAACATAGAAGGGGCCTACTTTTAATCTCAACTTTCAATTGCCTAAACACCAAATACTTACATGGTTTTATGTTTTCGTTTTTGAGATTTCAGCCAGTCGGGCAGGTATTTGATTTTTATTTATTGGAGTTTATAGACAGACACTACCTAATCCTATCCACACTCCTCACCAAATTCTCATCTTTTTGAATAAACCTGCGAGCTAAAATATTCATAAACATAGCCATCGCCAATGTAAAAGCACCCGGCTCAAATTTACCCGGAGTAGATTTTTGAAGCTCGTACATAAAATAGCCCATCAATCCAATGGTAATCATAAATATGAATGAATTGATTACGCTCATCATCATTTGTAGCATTCGGTTTTTATACATAAAAATCTCTATGAGTGCAATGAGTGCCGCAATGCCTGATAGTGCTGCCACTGCCACATACAAACCAAATTCAAGTACCGTATTTTCGCCTTCTACAAACTGATACCCATAGGTAAACAACGTAATATCTTGTGCATTACTTTGCCAGTAAGGCAAAAAATTAAAGGCAATAAGCAGTACTACCACTAAAAAAAGGAAGATTGTTTGAATTCTTTGTATCATCTTTGAAACTATATTATAAGTTAGCAAAGGTATAAGAACCTTACTTAGTGTCTTTAAGAAAACAGACGATTTTTGTCAAATAGGATTATTTTGGATGAGATTTTTATTTTTTTCTATGAGTTGATGCCTAAGTATCAATCGATTAGAAAAAAATGGAAAGGTCGCCAAAAGAAACTGTTTCAATTTCGATGTGTTTTCTTAGAGACACTACTTACAAATCAATATCAAAAACAACCGAAATGGAAACAGCTTATATTGTAGATATTTTGCGTACACCTGTTGGTAAATTTGGTGGCACGTTGGCCTCCATTCGACCAGATGATTTAGCAGCTATCGCTATTAAAGCATTGGTAAACCGCAACCCTAATCTGCCCGTATCGGAACTGGAAGATGTTATTTTAGGAGCAGCCAACCAAGCAGGAGAAGACAATAGGAATGTAGCACGGATGGCATCGCTTTTAGCAGGTTTGCCTATTGAGGTTGCAGGGCTTACCGTTAACCGATTATGTGCTTCGGGCTTGCAATCGATTATGGATGCCTCCCGAGCCCTTATGCTAAACGAAGGCAATGCTTACATTGCCGGTGGGGTAGAAAGTATGAGCAGAGCCCCTTTTGTAACGGCCAAGGCAGAACTGGCTTATAGCCGAAAAATGGAAAGCCACGACACCACTATTGGCTGGCGATTTGTAAATAAAAAGTTAGCAGAGCTTTACTACCCATACAGTATGGGCGAAACGGCTGAAAATGTGGCCTTACAATGGAATATTGCTCGTGAAAATCAAGATGAGTTTGCCCATAACTCTCAGCTAAAATACGAGCAGGCTCACAAAGCCAACCGGTTTAAAAATGAACTTATTGAAGTTAAAATTCCTCAGCGAAGAGCAGAAACAATTAATTTTTATAAAGATGAGCATCCGCGGTTATCTTCATTAGATAAATTAGGGTCGTTAAAGCCCGCTTTTAAGGAAGGAGGGTCTGTAACTGCCGGTAATGCCTCTGGTATAAACGATGGCGCAGCAGCTTCGCTCATTGTAAATGAGGCCATGCTTAGTAAGTACAACTTAACTCCAATGGCACGAGTAGTTTCTTTTGCGGTGGCAGGCGTTAGCCCCGATATTATGGGCATTGGCCCTGTGCCAGCTACACTAAAAGCACTAAAAAGAGCTGGGCTTGCTGTAAAGGAGTTAGATTTAATTGAGTTAAACGAAGCCTTTGCATCGCAATCCATTGCTTGTATGCAAGAGCTTGGGCTAGACCCCCAAAAGGTGAATGTAAATGGAGGTTCTATTGCTATTGGCCACCCGTTAGGAGCAAGCGGTACACGCATATCTGCTACTTTATTGCACGAAATGAAACGAAGAGGCGCTAAGTACGGCTTGGCCACTATGTGTATTGGCGTTGGGCAAGGAGCTGCAATTATTTATGAAAATTTAACCTAACCTGATTAATCCATGGGAATTAAAAAAAATTAAAATGCGCTTATTTGTTTACATATCGTATAAAGGAACCAACTACCATGGGTGGCAGTTTCAAAATAATGCGATAAGTGTGCAGCAAGAAATAACGGAGTCGTTGCAAATACTTCTTAAAAATAAAAGCCTTAGTATTATGGGCAGTGGTCGTACCGATGCAGGCGTACATGCCAAACAACAGGTTTTTCATGTAGATATACCTGATGGCACGGAAATAAAAAATCTTATGTTTCGTTTAAATGGCATTTTGCAAAACGACATTATTATTAATCATATAGATATTGTACCTGCCAGTGCACACGCACGCTTTGATGCCATACGTAGAAGTTATGAATATCATCTTCGATTAAAAAAGACCCCTTTTGGAGAAAATGAATATTATTACCATCGAAACCCACTTGATTTTGAGGCAATGAACGAAGCTTCTAACTATTTATTGGGCGAACAAGACTTTAAGTCGTTTAGTAGAGTTAAAACAGAGGTAAATAACTTTGTTTGCACCATTACTAAAGCCCAATGGGAGCTCAACGAGGATAAAGCTATATTTTATATTTCGGCCAATCGATTTTTAAGAAGCATGGTTCGAAGTATTGTGGGTACTTTATTAGAGGTAGGCGAGGGCAAAATAAAACCCGAAGAGGTAATAAAAATTATAGAAAAAAAAGATAGAAGGGTTGCTGGCAGGTCGGTGCCAGCTCAAGGTCTTTATCTTTGTAAGGTTGAATATCCACCCTTTAAGAGTAATTAGTGAGTACAAAAGAAAAAGTTACAGGAAAAGTAGTTGATTGGAATGTGCTTAAACGGCTTATGCAATTTATTAAACCCTATAAATTGCAGTTTTTCGCGCTGGTGGCACTTACCCTGCTAATGGCCATTTTAGTGCCTTTCCGACCTTATATAATTCAACTTACGCTCGATAATGAAATTGCAAATGGAGACTACCAGGGACTCCTCAAAATGATAATGATACTCTTGGGGCTTTTAATTTTTCAGGCCATTATTCAATATTTGCATACGTATTTATCTGGTTGGGTAGGGCAGTACATTATTAAGGATATACGTG
Organism: Cyclobacteriaceae bacterium; assembly: GCA_026989535.1. Taxonomy (GTDB): domain Bacteria; phylum Bacteroidota; class Bacteroidia; order Cytophagales; family Cyclobacteriaceae; genus JAKISE01. The sequence goes on along the minus strand of JALSJD010000207.1, from coordinate 3,119 downwards.
TAAAATTATACGAGCACCTAATTAATCTTAGGCTTAGCTTTTTTGATAAAACACCTATTGGAAGGTTGGTAACAAGAGTGATTTCAGATATTGAAACACTATCTGAGGTGTTTAGCCAAGGTTTGGCTGCCATTGTAGGCGACCTGCTTCAACTGTTTTTTATCATTGGCTTTATGCTATATGCCGATTGGCGAATGGCACTGGTAAGTTTAGTAACCTTTCCGATAATGCTTTTTGCCACCTATGTTTTTAAAGAAAAAATAAAGGTATCTTTTAATCAGGTGCGTAATGCGGTAGCCAATTTAAACACATTTGTGCAAGAGCATGTAACAGGGATGAGCATTGTTCAAATTTTTAATAGCGAAAAAGCTGAACTAAAAAAGTTTAAGAAAATAAACACTGAGCATAAAAAAGCAAACATTAACTCCGTTCTCTATTACTCCATCTATTTTCCTGTGGCAGAAATTATAAGTGCCTCAGGCATTGGTTTACTTATTTGGTATGGCGCAAAAGCAGCTTTGCATCAAGAAATTACAGGCGTTTCCATTGGTATGCTCATTGCTTTTATTATGTACATTCAATTGTTTTTTAGGCCTGTAAGGCAAATTGCAGATAGATTTAACACCTTACAACTAGGCATTGTGAGCACCTCTCGTATCTTAAAATTACTCGACAATAAAGATTTTTTAGTGGATGATGGCAAGTATGTACCCAATGAACTTAAAGGTAAAGTTGAGTTTAATAAAGTGTGGTTTGCCTATGAAGAAGAAAACTATGTACTTAAAAACATATCGTTACAAGTAGAACCAGGCCAAACCATTGCCATCGTAGGGGCAACAGGAGCGGGTAAATCGTCTATCATTAATTTACTAAGTCGTTTATATGAAATTAATAAAGGAGAAATTTTATTGGATAATAAGCCGTTATCAGCCTTTAAAATAGCTTATTTACGGCAGCAAATAGGGGTTGTTTTGCAAGATGTTTTCTTATTTTCCGATTCTATTTTAAACAATATAGCCTTAGGAAATAGCGAACTTACAGAAGACAAAATTTTAGCGGCAGCAGAGCTGGTAGGAGCAACCAAGTTTATTAATAAATTACCGGGCGGGCTAGGTTATAATGTGCTCGAAAGAGGTGCTGGGCTTAGCGTGGGCCAAAGGCAGCTTATTTCGTTTGTAAGAGCTATGGTGTATAACCCTAAAATATTGGTACTTGATGAGGCTACGTCTTCCATTGATTCGGAAACTGAAGAAATGATTCAAAAAGCCATTGCCAGAATGATGAAGGGGAGAACCTCCATTATAATCGCTCACCGCCTTTCAACCATTCAAAATGCTGATAAAATAATAGTGTTAGACAAAGGGGAGATTAAAGAAGTGGGGAATCACGATGATTTAATTCAAAAAAATGGATTTTATGCACAACTTCATAGTATGCAATACAAAGCTGTGGTTTAATTTTATAGTCAAATATTGCAATTAAAAATTAAACGTATATTTGCCGAAATGGGTAAACTAAAATCAATTCTATTATTGGCTTTATGCTTGGGTTTTTCCTATTCTTTTGCACAAAAGAACAGAGGCAGTCTTACGCAACGATACGGCAATAACAAGAAGCCATTAAAGTTTAAAATGAACAAAAAGATGGCCGTTATTTGTCCTATTTTTCACCCGAGTGAATACCCTTACCAAGGTATTGGGTTTAGGGCAGGAGACCCCTTTGCATTAACTTATAAGTTGTATGCTACTAAATGGCTGGCATTTTCTATTGATGGAGGCATTGCCGCTTATGGCTTGTATAAAGACCGTTATAAGCAGCTATACGAAAACTCGCCAGGAGCTGACTCTTTAGTATACTTAAACCATCAAGTTAAAAAGGATATGTTCTTTAGTGGCAAGGTGAGTTTTTACCAAGAGGGCCCTGCCTTTTTAAAAGGGTTGGATATTTACGCTGGGTTTGGGTGGCAAATGCGATTTGCAGAAGTTTTATATGGCTATAATAAAGATATAGGTAATGGTGTAGATGAATTTGCATCTACCACCAAGCAATGGGATTATATGGGACCAGAGGTTCATTTAGGGCTTGAGTATTCCTACTTCGAGTTGCCAATCTCCGCTTTTTTAGAAGGTAACTTTTTTTATGACATCGCATTAGAGCCCTCATTTATTAAATTTCAATTTGGGATTGGCATTCGTTATGTTTTTTAGGGAACCTCTATTAATAACCCTCTTTCTTTGCGAGTTCGACAACAATTCTAAATCAATAATTGTATGAAAAAATATTATATTATTGGAGCCATTGTATTATTTGCCGGGGTACTTATTAATTATAAATTTGGAGGGTTTGACAAAGTTGAACCCCAACTAATAGAAGTAAATGACTACATTATTTATGGTAGAAATTATGAAGGTAGTTATAAAAGTAATGCGCTAAATTCATTGGTTAATGACATGAGGCTTCAGCAAGAGCAACTAAACCCCAAAGCCAATGTTGTAATTGTAAATTACATAGATGAGGCGAAAGAAACCTTAGGCATTGTTTCAAATTTTGTAGGACTGAGTGGAGTTGCCACCCCAAATGAAGAACTGATTGGTTTAGAAAAAAGAGTTATTAAAGCGTCTAAATCAGTAAGGGTAGTTGTAAAAATTAAACCTTTGGCAATGCCGTCTCCTGAAAAAATAAAGGCTAAGGCGTTTAAGCTTGCCAAGGAGGAAGGGCTTGAATTGCAAAATTTGAGTATTGAACAATACAATGAAAATGGCACTTTAATCATTGATTTTCCAGTTATGGTTTTGTAAAATACGAGCCAAGAAGGAGTTTTTAAACTGATCTCAGCGAGACTCTAAGATCGGTTTAATCATTACCTTTAAATGGAATAGCAGATGCCCTTAATTTTAAGGGCTAGACCTTATGTTAGAAAAACAAAAGTAGTGACCCATTTGTAAAAACAAAAAACGCAACGTACTAAAAATAAGCAACTTATAATGCCCCATTGTAACTTCTCAATAGTTGCAGGTAATTGAAGGATTTTAGTCAGGCATTTGGGCGAGTAAATCAGGCAGATATTTAATTTGCCCTGCTGCGGTAAGCCGATCGTTGAGGAAATCCCAAAAGGATAT
>JALSJD010000206.1 GCA_026989535.1 Cyclobacteriaceae bacterium | reverse complement strand
AAGTAGATATAGAGGTCGTAAATTTATACTTGGCAGAAGAAGAATCTCATCATTTATCAAACTCAGCCATTACACCCTTGGTTTTTGGCATCAATGGAAATGCCATTAAGCCTAAAACGGTTAATCAAAAAAAGCTGATAGATTTAGTGTATGCCAACGATTTGGTTTTTGCACTGGGCCCTGCCGGTACGGGCAAAACCTATATTTCGGTGGCATTGGCTGTTAGAGCTTTAAAAAACAAGGAAGTTAAAAAAATTATTATAACCCGCCCGGCTGTAGAAGCCGGAGAGAGCCTGGGCTTTTTACCTGGTGATTTAAAAGAGAAGGTTGACCCATACCTACGACCTATTTACGATGCCCTAGACGATATGATACCCAAGGAAAAATTGAAGTATTATATGGAACACGGCACTATTGAAATTGCTCCTTTGGCCTATATGCGAGGGCGAACGTTGCACAAAGCTTTTATTTTACTAGATGAGGCGCAAAATACAACGCCCATGCAAATCAAAATGTTTTTAACCCGTATGGGGCCGGAATCTAAAGTAATAATTACTGGAGATACCACCCAAATTGATTTACCCAAAAACCAAAATTCTGGCTTGGTTGAGAGTATTAATATACTAAAAGGGGTAAAAGGGATTGGTGTTATTCACTTGGAAGGCAAGGATGTAGTTCGCCATAAACTGGTAAAAGAAATTATTGAAGCGTATGATAAGAATGGGTAAATAAAGTAGTATTTGTAAAGGAATAAAATGAGGATATTATCTGTTATTGCATTGCTTTTTTGGTCATTCATAGGCTTAGCTCAAGCAACCAAAACTAAGCATGAAAACTTTAAGAAAAACTCTATTAGGGTTGGTCCAATGTCTTTTATGTTTCAAACACTTGATTTTAAATATGAACGATATATAAATAAACATAGTAGTTTACAATTTGGGTTTATTCAAGTTTTAGATCCTTCGTTTATTGGCGAATCATATTGGGAAGGTCAAATATATACATTGGAATACAGGTATTTTATTTCAGTTAAGGTTGCCGAAGTAAAGGCAAAAAAAGTTTCTGATTTTGAAAAAAAAATAGCTGGCTCACCTTTAGCTTCAAGTAAAAAAAGGAGAAAAATTAAAAGAACTTTTATAGCTCCTTACATAAGGTATCAGGATTTATTTATTGGTGGAGGTATTCATAATGGAGTAGCATACCCAATTGAGCAGTTTAATACGTTTGGAGGAGGAGTTGTAATAGGTAGAGTAATTGAATTATCGCATTGGCTTGTAATAGATTATTACATAGGCATAAATTACCAAAGCGGGAAAGAACAGTTTATCAATGCAGGCGGTACAACTGATTGGTTAAATTCAAGTGCACCATCAAGGTATAGAGCCCCCAAAGCATGGTTTGGTTGGGGTCCAAGGGCAGGTATTTCAATTGGGGTTCAGTTTTAAAAATTACTTTAATTCACGGGGTGACCCCCAAGTCACCCCGTGAATGGTTAGTTTATTATTGTAAATACTTTCCCAACTTTTTTAATGCCTTATTTAAAATTCTAGCGCCAAAGGCTAAATGGGTAATAGCTCTGCCCTTAGCAGTTTTACGAACAAAAATGGTTAGTACTAACTGCTGGTTTCGTATGCTGTATAAATAATACCTAAACTCAACAACACTTTCTTCATTAAAA
>JALSJD010000205.1 GCA_026989535.1 Cyclobacteriaceae bacterium | reverse complement strand
CTCTTCGTTGTGCTTTCTAGTCAGGCAACCAGCCTGCCTTCGAAACCACGCCTCGATCACAAACCTCAGAAGAAGCCAGAGGACACAAGCAATTAATAGAGATACCCTTTAATCTCTTTCCATATCTACAGATTCCTGCCTGCGCAGGAATGACGATTTCCACAAAAAGAGTTATTTTGGAGTAGATTTTTATTTTTTGAGATTCGGTGATGCTTGGGTATCAACGGATTGAAAAAGGCGAAAAGATGCCCAAAAGAAAAATGCCGATGTGCCCGACCCCTATTATGGAGGCGACCAAGGTTTTCAGGAAGTATTTGAAATATTAGATAGAGCAACCTTACATTTGTTACGAAAAATTTCTACATTTAATTAGATTAGAACCTATTATTACAAGAAAAACTAAGCTATGAAATATACGCTGTCTTTACTTTTTATTTTGTTCTCTAGTGTGCTATTAGCTCAAAAAATAATTACACCCGGAGAAGTATATAACCCTGATGAAGAAATTTACACACCCACGTTGGGCTTTAAAGCTAAAATACCGCAAGGGTGGACGGGTAGTTTGCCTCAAGGTTCTACCATTTTCTTATTAAGCTCTTTAAAAGGATTGAATGGATCCATCTATATATTAGGAGATACCACCAACTTTGAAACGATGAAGGCTGGCTGGATACAAGGGTTAGAGTTGGAAGAAGGACGAGTACTAAAATCGGACGGAAATTTTGTAATGAAAGGCGACTTGCTCACCTCTGGTGTTACTCTTACAGGCATCGATCAGAATGCAAATAAAGGCTTTATTGCAGCTCGCTGTGGTGCGTACGGAAGATGTGTTTCTGCCTTATTAACCTGCGAAGCAAAGTATCTATCAGATATGAAAAATGCCGTTGATGATTTTTTAGAGAGCGTAGTATTTGTGAATCCTATCTTAAAAAACGAATACGAAGGCTTTGATTGGAAGCAGTTTTTAGCCAACAAGCAATTGGTGCATTACGATAATGTGGTGGGTACAAAATCGGTAAATAAGGTATGGCTTTGCGAGGATGGTACTTTTGTGAGCAAACTTAAACGTACAGGGGTCGTAAAGGGCGAAATAGGCAAGTATAAAGGTAAACATAAAGGCACTTGGGCCACATCTTCTTTTGGAAATACCGGAATCCTAACACTCACTTTCGATAAACTACCACCCGTAGAAGTTGATCTTTTAATTAAAGACGAGCAAATATTTTTGAATGGCAAGAGGCACGTTGCTTTGGCTGCGGCTACGTGTAAATGAGATTATAGACGACTAGACTTTTAAACTAAATTGGTCTAACGTCTATCATCTATTTGCTGTACCTTAAAACAGGATATCGCAAATAGGCTTTTTCTCGATGTTCTGAAAGGTTATAAATAAAAACCAATTGCGCATACGGGTCGTTTGCAAATGAGTCGTCTGCCCCTTTTTTTTCTTCAAAAGCCGTTTTAATTATAGGATTATTGGCTAGAATCTCCAAGGCCAAGTCTTCAAATACATAGGCAGAAAAACCTTCTTTTTGCTGTAAAATTGTATCGAAAAAATTCCAGTTAAAATAGGAATCTGTTGCTTGTGGTTCTAGTGTTTCAATAATATAACGGTTACGCCATTGGTTTACGGGCACTAAGTAATCACCAGTTTCTATTAAAACAGTTTCAAGGTGCATTTCAATTTCAACATTAT
>JALSJD010000204.1 GCA_026989535.1 Cyclobacteriaceae bacterium | reverse complement strand
TAAAGCATTAAAAGCCGAAGTGGAAGGTAAAAAAATTACCCCTGCCATAATTACCCCGGAAATTCCGAAGCAAGAGCAACCTCAACCCGAACCGGCTTACGACCCCTGGGTAATTCAAAAACCAAAAGATTCCATCCTCAAACGGGCTTTTCAAAATATAGCTCCACCAGAGTTTAAACAAAACATAGAAAAATTTATAGGCGAAAACCTTATCAGTGTTATTGGGGTAATCATCCTTATAATAGGCGTGGGCATTGGTGCTAAATATGCCATTGATAACAAAATGATAAGCCCATTAACCCGGATTATAATTGGCTATATAATTTCGATAGCCTTATTGGTGTTTGCCATAAAATTAAAAGTTAAATATGAAAAGTTTAGCGCAGTGCTACTTAGTGGTGCTTTAGCATTAATGTACTTTTTAACCTTTGCAGCGTACGATTTTTACGATTTAATACCCAAAATGATGGCCTTTGGCCTGATGGTGGTATTTACAGTATTTACCACTTTTGCTGCCATAAAATATAACCGGCAGGTAATTGCACATATTGGCTTTGTAGGTGCCTATGCCGTACCCATATTACTAAGCGATGGCACAGGCGATGTGCGTATGCTCCTTGCGTATGTAACCATTATCAACTTTGGTATTTTAGCCATTTCGGTTAAAAAATATTGGAAATCGCTGTATTACACTGCTTTTGTACTTACTTGGATAGTGTATGTAGCAGCTTATGAATCAAAGCTGGATGCCACCGATGATTTAGCTATTTTATTAGCCTTTTTAGCTATCTATTACCTTACCTTTTATTTGGTATTTATCGGGTATAAACTCATTCAAAAAGAAGTATTTAAACGATTAGACATTTTCTTGCTAATGGCAAATTCTTCTGTTTTTTATGGATTAGGTTATGCTGTTTTAAGCGAAACAAGGGTAGAAGGCAATTATTTAGGTATATTTACCCTTATAAATGCCATAATTCATTTTGCATTTGCGCTTTATATTCATAAACAAAAACTGGCCGATCGGAAATTATTCTATCTTATAATTGTGCTGGTACTTACCTTTATAACCATAGCCGTACCCGTGCAGCTTAATGGGCACTGGGTAACATTATTATGGATAGGAGAGGCCACACTTTTATTTTGGATTGGTCGAACCAAGCAAATTCCGATATACGAAAAAATAGCCTTTCCCTTAATGTTTATTGCGTTTGGCAGTATTTTGCAAGATTGGGATGATACTTATACCTATATGAGTACTTATACTGCAGATAATTGGCTTATCCCCTTTTTTAATTTTCAGTTTTTAAGCGGTATTTTAATGGTGGTAGGTTTTGGAGTTATTAATTATATAAACCAAACCGTAAAACTCACAAAGCCGATATTTAAGAAGCAAGCCTTTAATCGGATTACGAAAGTTATAATGCCTACATTCTTTTTGGTTATTCTTTTTTTAAGCTTTTCGATGGAAATCACAAATTATTGGGATCAGCAACTTTACAGTTCCGGTGTGCAAATAGCCTATGAAGACGGATCGGGAAATACCCATGAAGAATTGAATTATTCGCTTAAAACTATGGGAGACGTATGGTCGTATATTTATACACTAGGCTTCTTTGTTCTTCTTTCATTAATAAATTATAAATACCTAAAAAATAGAGCATTAGGCATTGTTAACCTAAGCTTTAATGCGTTTGTTTTGGTAACGTTCTTATTTTCGGGCCTTTACTTATTAAGTGAACTGCGTGAAAGTTATTTACAACAAGAAATGAGTGATTATTTTACCTATGGTTGGTTTTACATAGGCATTCGCTATGTATCACTCGTGTTTGTTGGAGCTCTATTATATGTAAGTTACCAATACATTAAGCAAGCGTTTATGCGAGTTAATTTAAAACAGCTTTTTGCTTTGGTATTTTATGCCACCGTGCTTTGGCTCTTAAGCAGCGAGCTAATTCATTGGATGGATTACGCAGGCTCAACTCAATCGTATAAGCTAGGGTTAAGCATACTATGGGGCGTATATTCACTCCTGCTTATTGTAATTGGCATTATCCGCAAGTACAAACAACTAAGAGTAGGAGCGATGGCTCTATTTGCCATTACCTTGGTAAAGTTATTCTTTTACGATATTTCGCATTTAAATACCATTGCTAAAACGATTGTATTTGTTGTGTTAGGTATTTTATTGCTTGTTATCTCGTTTTTATATAATAAGTATAAGCACCTTATTTTTGAGGAAGAACCCGCTAAAATTAACGCTGATGAACAGAAATAAACATAACACTTTAATAATTGATGTTAGACAAAAAAAACTCTCCGCCATTCCTCCCGAGTACTCAGGAGGAATCTGTGTTATGGGAGATTTATTAGGGTATTTTATGCGCCTGCTTGCTGATAGTAAGGCAGGTAACATCAATCTATTAAAATTAGCATTTACTGCCCTTTTTGCTATTGTACTAAGTAGTAATGGCCTATTTGCACAAGAACACGTTTATAAATACCAACGTTCGTTACAAGGAATATCGGATATGTGGCATTCCGTTGATATACCTACCGAAACTTATAGCAAGCTGAATACTGATTTTTCGGATGTGCGAATTATTGGCATTAAAACCAATGGAGACACCATTGAAGCACCTTATATATTAAAAGTTGAAGCCGATAAATACGAAAACAAGATTGTTAACTTTAATTTAATAAATGAAGTAAAAAACACTAACGGGTATTATTACACTTTTAAACTGCCTCAAGATAAGCAGGTTAATTCAGTTGAGCTAAATTTTAATCGAACTAATTTTAACTGGTTAGTAACTTTAGAAGGAAGCCAAAACCAACAAGAATGGTTTACCATTTTATATAAAAGCAGAATTGTAGGAATCGAAAATGAAAATACCTCTTATAAATACACCACCTTAGCGTTTAAGGATGCTAACTATACATACTTGCGGTTAAAAATCCCTTCTACCACAAAACCACTATTTACAAAAGCAATAATAGAGGAAAAATCAGTAGCTAAAGGCAAATATAATTCGCCACAGATAAGCTCTTTTAAAGTGGTGCCGCATCCTGATAAAAACGAAACAGCCGTATTGCTTAGCTTAAAAGAAATGATGCCTATTTCTTATATAAATTTAGTAGTAACAGATTCGATTGATTATTACCGACCCATTACCATAGAATATGCGATTGATAGCATTGAGAACAAAACCGGATGGCATTACCTATACAAACACTTGTTTAGTACTACTTTGAGCTCTTTAAACACCACTGGTTATAATTTTGGCAATACGGTACTCAAGCATTTGCGTATTACTGTTGATAATAACGATAATGAACCTCTGCATTTTAAAGCTGTAAACCTACACGGTAATCCACATAAATTAATAACACGATTTACCGAACCCGCTACTTATTACTTGGTGTATGGTAATAAAAATGCCTATGTGCCCAATTATGATATTACACGGTTTGAAGAAAACATACCAACTGCCATTGCCCCTTTAAAACTGGGAGAGGAGGAGCGCATAGAAGAAGCAAAAGAAAAGGAGGTGGATCCATTATTTAAAGATGATATTTGGCTTTGGGCAATTATGATTTTAGTTATTTTTATACTTGGCTGGTTCTCGTTTAAAATGCTGAAAAATTAAGTATGAGTCCACTCCGAAAACAGACAATTTTCACAAAAAGAGTTGTTTTGGATCTTGAGTGTTTTCGGAGTGGACTCATTTATATCCAATATAAAGATAACCTTTTAGTAAAATTGTCTTTTTGGCCCGTGTGGTTAGGCGTATTGCTAATTGTAACCCTTATTAAATTTTATTAATTATGAAGAAAAAAATCGTTTTTGGACTACTCGCTTTATTAGTTGTTAGTCAATTTTTTAGGATTGACAAATCAAATCCTGAATCAGACCCTAATCATTCCATATTTGTGGTAGAGCAAGTGCCTCAGGAGGTAGAATCCATCATTAAAACATCTTGCTTCGATTGCCACTCTAACCAAGTAAGCTACCCTTGGTACACCAACGTGGCTCCTGTTAGTTGGTGGGTTAAAGGCCATATTAACGAAGCACGCGAAGAGCTTAATTTCTCTGAGTGGGGCACTTATACAAAGAAACGTAAATTACATAAACTCGAAGAAATAGAAGAAGAAGTGGGAGAAGGGGAAATGCCACTGCCGAGTTACTTAATAGTACATGGAGACGCAAAACTGAATAAACAACAGCAGGAAAAATTAATAAATTGGACGAAAACGCTTCGGCTAGGAGAGAAATCAGAGGATTTTTAAGTTAAGAATCCTTTGATAATTAAGCAAAGAAAATAGCAAAAATCCATCTATTTAATTACATTTGGCAGTTACTGGAGCCGGAACCATATTTAAAATCGGGGCGTAATCGAAAAGCCTAAGAGTAGAAAAACCTTAACCTTAATTTATACTATGGACGCACAAAAGGTAGATATGTTTATCATGACCAATGGTAAGTATTTCGAAAGTCATCACCTTGTTCAAATTAGAGACCGATTATTACAACTAGACGATAGTAAATGGTCAGTTTTACAAACACTGCAATTTAAAGACCCAACCACAAGCCTTATTATATCAATTTTAGGAGGAACCCTAGGTATTGACCGTTTTATGATTGGCGATACAGGTCTTGGAGTTGGCAAACTTTTAACTTGTGGAGGACTAGGGATTTGGGCTATTATAGATTACTTTTTAATCATGGGGGCAACCCGTGAAAAGAACTTTGCAAAAATTCAGCAAGCCTTAGTGTAATGCCTCTTACCCGTAATAAGTTATATGCTTTTATGGGTTTGGGCAGCGTGGCAGGGTTTTTTTGGCTTGTTTTTAATTATAATACGTATCGGCAAAACGATGGTATAACGGTATGCTTTATTAAAAATGTTACAGGAATCCCTTGCCCATCATGTGGCTCCACAAGAGCCGTTGAAGCACTCATTCACGGCCATTTGGTTGAATCAATCTTATGGAATCCGATTGGGTTGATATTAACTACATTAGTAATAGTATTACCCATTTGGATTTTGATTGATTTAGCGAGAAAGCAAAATTCGCTTTTCGATTTTTACCAGCGAGCAGAAATCGTTTTAAGGCAGAGAAAATATGCGATACCTGCAATTACCCTGTTGGTAGCCAATTGGATTTGGAACATTTATAAAGGCCTATGATATCGAGTAGTAATTTTACATATCAACCTAATGAACACGAAGCTGAAAAGGCCTCGTCTGGTTATTTAATGTCGTTGGTAGCTTTAATTGTAGGGTTGCCCATTCCAATAATAAATTTATTCGCCACTTTTTTCTTTTATGTAGCCAATAAAAATGGCACTTACTTTGTTCGTTGGCATACCACACAAGCCTTACTCTCTCAATTATCCTTAGTGTTTATCAATAGCTATGGCTTCTGGTGGACGATTTCCATTATTTTTGGAGATGAGTCGGTATCTAATAACTATATTTCTTATTTAGCAGTAGTGCTTATTTTTAATATTACTGAATTTATAGCTACTATCTACTCTGCGGTACAAACCCGCAAGGGGATTCATATACATTGGTGGCTATATGGCGATATAACCGATATAATCTGTAAACCCGGCAATGGACAAAATAGTATTTAGGCTTTTAGCACTCGTTGGTTTTTTCTTTGCTTCGTTATGGGCAGTAAACCAAGTTAATTGGATGGAAATGTTTGGTGTTAAAGAAAATATCTCCTCAACCGAGCAGAAAATAGGGGAGCTTTTTTGGGAGTTTTACTCGAAGAATAATGAAGAAGTATTTGAGGACGACATTGTTTTACCAATGGATAGCCTTTTATCAAAAATTTGTACTTCCAATGGTATAAATCGGGAGGAGATTAATTTTCATATTATTAATAAAAATGAAGTGAATGCCTTTGCATTGCCCAATAGGCATTTAGTAATTTATACAGGCCTCATTGCCCAAGTAAAAAATGAAGCAGAGCTGAGCGGTGTAATTGGCCATGAAATTGCGCATATTGAGATGGATCATGTAATGAAAAAACTCGTTAAGGAAATTGGCTTGGCAGTAGTAATTACAATGACCTCAGGCAATGGCAATAGTCAAGTGCTTATAGAGTCCTTAAAAACACTTACCTCATCTGCTTACGACAGGTCTTTAGAGGAGGACGCAGATCTTAAATCTGCTGATTACCTGATGGAAGCGGATATTGACCCAATGCCCTTTGCTGATTTTTTATATACACTAGGTGGCGAAAATGCAGAAATGGAAGAGTATATGTCTTGGATAAGTACCCACCCATACTCTAAAGAAAGAGCCGAAGAAATTATACATTACTGCCAAGACAAAATTTACCAAAAAGAATCAGTATTGGATAGCACGAGCTGGAAGCAACTCAAAAAGGCGGTAGAAGAACTTTAATTATTTTGCCCTCAAACTCTTAACATAACTAACCAACGCCTTCATTTCCTGGGCATTAAACTTACCGTCCATTTTTGGCATTGTACTTTTGCCCGAGTTAATTATAGTGGCAATTTCGGCCTCTGTTTTTTTACTTAATTGAAGATTCTTAGCTCCTGACAAACCAGCATCTCCGTTGTTACCATGGCATACCATACATTGTGCATTATACAAAGCCTTACCGTGTAAGTTAAGTACATAGTTTTGAGCCGTAGGATTGGTAATTACTTCCTCTTTAAAATCGTGTCGTTTGCCCATTCTGGCTTTATGTACTTCGGCTAACCCATAAGCCCCAATTATCAGGAAAATAGAGATAACGGCAAATAGTTTTTTCTTCTTTTTAAACCCAATAATGGCCAACGGGATAGAGGCAAATACAAACACCAGTTTTAGTATAAACAACATGTCAAAGGCTGCAATGCCCATAACTAAATAGCCGCCTGTAAGTAAAAACAATAGGCTAATTACTATTTCTGGTATCTTAATAATCTTGGTAAATTTATCTAGCCCATTAGTACTGCCAGTAAGGAGTAAAATGGTTTTAATTAAATAAATAGCTGCAAAGAGTAATACAACAAATTTATGTGTGTGAAATAAGGCTGTAAATAACATAATTAGCGGTTGTTAAATTTGTTAAGCTCAAAGAAAGTTAGAAAAGTATCGCTAAGCAAGAAAGCGTGGGCTATTTACATATCCTGAATTATTTATGCCATGCCTGTTCGCCTTTCGCGGGTACATTTTGGCTTTTTTACAGCAATAAAATTTGCAAAAAATCACTTGTATGTTGTAGGCAGCTAGCTTTAATGTAAAATTCAATAGTAATTGGATGTTTATGCTATCACTCCGTAAAAACTTGTTTTTGCCCGAAGACTGAAGTGTACGAAAAATGGTTAAAAGCATTTGTGTACATAATAAATTTAACATAGCCCCCGGTTTAAACCGAGGGCTATGTTAGCAAACTAAACCACAGAAACCGTTTTAACGGTTTTAAACAAACATTATAATAGACCAGATATCATACAAGAGTCAGATTGCTGTTATTTTTTGGTCTGACTATCGTCCAACCTTGATTGCCTTGTTAAAAAAACAACTGACTTTTGTTTGCAGCTACGCTGCGTTAGAAATAGTTTAGCATAAGGCTTATAACTTATAACTGGCAACGCCCTTCATCCTTGGTAATCTTTCAAAAACGGCAAATTTGTAATCAAAAGCTAAAATGGCGGCAAAAGGCAGTGTTCCCAAATAAAGCAGTGCAATAACTCCATTTGATGTAAGCAAATACACCCCATAGGCTTGTAATGAAAAGATAAGAGGAGCTAGCGCCAAGTTAATAACACTTTTAATGGAGGCATAAAAATGGATGTCAGACACCACTTTTTTGATAAATAAACTCAATAATTTATACCCAATAAAGCTATTTATAAACCCATATAAAAATATAGGAAACATTAATATTCGATATAATAATGAAGGAAGAGCGGGGGTAGGTTCTTGCTTGGCTATTTCAGGAATTTCTACCTCTTCCGCCTTATATTTTTCTGAGATTTTAGCAATAAGTTCCTTGTCATTTGCAAAATCTTCAATCATATCAGCATTTTCACTACGCTTACTAAGCCACTCATTCTCAATATGCTCATAATGAGTAGATGGCCTAATCGAAATCACTTCTTTGTCCATTCCGGCATAAACATCCGCAATAAGCTGCTGGTAGGCTTTATTAGGGTTTTCCTTGTAAAGAGCGGTATATTTTTTTAAATAAATAGGATGCCCAAAATTACAAAGCATATCAGACCGAAATCTGGTATGCCGCCCATAATTTAGCCCTGTAGGCACAATGGCTAAGTCAAGTTCGAAATTATTGGCTTCCATAGTGGCAAAAGCGATGCGCGCAAACCCTTTTTGCAAGGGGCGTAAGGATCTTCGTAAGTTATGGTTTCCTTCGGCAAAAATAATCAAGGGATTATTTCCTTCGGTTAAAATATGGACGCATTTCTCTATTATTTCATCATTCTTTGCAACCGCTCTTAATCCATCTCTTGCTCTGTAAATAGGGAGCATATACAGCGATTTGAGCCAAAATCTTGCAATGGCGTTTTGAAAGATATTAGCTCGTACCAAAAAGTAATTAATGCGTGGTTGCGAAAAATAGATAACTAAGGGGTCTAAAAAAGCATTTTGATGGTTAGATGCAAAAATAACAGGCCCTTTGTGTGGAATTTTATCATAACTAGAAACCTGCCAACGTTTAAAATAAAAACGAAGAACTAATCCTACAAAAAAACTTATACCCTCAACAAATACTGTATTAATAACTTTTTTAACCAATTTCATAGATTATAAAAATGTGTTATGAATTAAGTGACTTGAGAAATCTAATTTTAAATAATTTCCCTCTGGTGAAAATAAGGCTCATAACCGTGCCTCCAACAATATGCCAAATACCCCACCAAGCCATAATAATGGCCATGCCCCCATTACCTTGAAAAATGCTAAAGATGATAACAAGGCCTAATCCTGAATTTTGGATGCCTGTTTCAATGCTAATGGTACGGCTATCTTGTTCGTTATTACCTATTATTTTGCTAATAAGGTAAGCACTGCCAAGGGCAATGGCATTATGAAAAAATACTAAATAGATGATGTAATGATAATACTGCTTAAAAATATCGAGATTCTGCAAAAAAGCAATTGCAATAATTACTACCAAAAGAATAAAGGAAATTAACTTAATAGGTTCTGCAATTTTGGAGGCAAGCTTAGAGTATTTGTATTTAAATAACAACCCTAAGAGGAGAGGGGCTGCCAAAATGGTAGAAATAGTTTTTAGCATCTTCCAGGTTTCTAACGTTATGCCTCGACCTACTTTTTCGCCCAAATATAAATGACTCCAAAATTCAAAATTTAAAGGGGTAAAAACAATGGCTAATATAGTGGCAATAGCGGTTAAACTTATGCTTAACGCTACATTGCCACCACTTAAGTTTGAGAAAAAATTAGACACATTGCCACCTGGGCAAGCCGCTACCAAAATAAGACCTAAGGCCAACCCTTCCAATGGTTGCGTAAAATAAACAAACAAAAATGTAAAAAAAGGAAGAAGGATGAACTGACTCACTACCCCGGTAATAATAGATTTAGGGTTTCTGGTAACTTCTTTAAAATTTTTAGATTCAATGCTTAGTGCTACACCAAACATAATAAATGCCATGGCAATATTCAGCGCTAATAGCCTGTCTTCAGAAAAATCGAGGTGTATATCAGAGAGAGCTCCTTTCATATGCAAGTAAGTGCAAATATATTTTTTTTAAAAATAGTAATTGCACTTTACAGTTCCTTACTTTGAGTTCATTAATAAAAATAGATGTTTATAGCGGTAGATATAGGAAACTCCAACATAACTGTGGGGTTAAAAGTAAAAGATAAGTGGAAAGAGTATCGATTTCCAACTCATTCCGATCAGCCACTTTTACTTTTAGGAGAAAAAGTTAAGACGATCGATATCAGTAAAATAAAAGGGGTAGGTCTTAGCTCGGTAGTACCCACAGTTACGCCTTTAGTACGCTCCGAGCTCGAATTATTATTTGGTCTTAAACCAGTGGTGGTTAATAAATTAGACTACCATTTATTGCCCATAAAGCCAGAAAATCCTGATGAGCTTGGTGCAGATTTACTAGTTAATAGCTTGGCAGCCAGTCAGTTATTTGGTAATACCGAATGCTTAATTATTGATTTTGGTACGGCTCTTACCTATACTTTTGTTGATGCTCACGGAGCCATTAAAGGGGTTGCCATTGCACCAGGCATTAATACTGCGATTCGTGCCTTATCAAATACCGCTGCGCAGTTGCCTGAAATTACACCTACATTGCCAGATAAAATACTGGGAACAGATACGGTTTCTGCCATTAAAGGCGGCACTATCTGGGGGTTTGTGGGGCAAGTTTCTTTTATAATTGAGCAAATAAAGAAAGAAACAACGCCCAACCTAAAAATAGTGGCTACTGGAGGTCTTTCACATGTGCTTAAGCCTCTAACCCCACTGTTCGATCATATAGATAGGCATTTAACACTTAATGGAATAGAGGCTTACTTTGATATTACTGCAAAAAAATAGGAATTTTTTTCTGTTTTTACACTCAATAAAATTTCTTTCTGCAGATTTTAGTCTCGTTAAGATTTCCGAAGTGGCTCTTGAGGTAATAAAGAGGAAAAATGGACTTACATTTGTAGTATGCAAATGTTTCCAATCGGTTATGACGAACCTCTTTTTAGACCACCCAGTGAAGGGAATTCGTTAATTATACAAGTAACCTTAGGCTGCTCTTGGAACAAATGCGCCTTTTGCGAAATGTACACTTCTAAGCAATTTAAAGCACGTAAGGAGGCAGATGTTTTTGCTGATATTGAGGAGTTTGCACCTTACGCCTCTCAAATAAGAAAGGTGTTTTTGGCCGATGGAGACCCATTGGTGCTTTCTACTCAAAGGCTTTTGCGCATGTTAGAAAAACTGAGGGCTACTTTTCCTAATTTACGAAGGGTATCCACTTATGCTTCGCCAAGCAACCTAAGCCGAAAAACGGAGCAGGAGTTAAAATTACTGAAAGAAGCAGGCCTTTCGTTGGTGTATGTAGGCATCGAATCGGGAGATAGTGAAGTACTAAAAGCCATTGATAAGGGCGAAACGTACCAAACCACCATTGGTGGGCTCAACAAATCCAAACAAGCAGGAATCGACAGCTCGGTTATGATTATTAATGGAGTGGGAGGAGCCGTTTTAACCGAGCAACACGCCATTAACTCTGCCAAGGTACTAAATTTAACACAACCTAAGTTTGCTTCTACCTTGGTGCTAACGGCTTATAAAGGCTTGGCGCATTATAAAAACAGGTATAAGGGCGAGTTTACTAAGTTAGATACGGTAGCCCTTTTTAAGGAGCTACATTTATTTATGACTAATTTAGAATTAGAGAATACCATTTTTAGGAGTGACCACGCCTCCAATAGCCTTGTGTTAAAAGGCGTATTAGGCAAGGATAAACAAACCTTTTTAAGCCAAATTGAAACGGCTATTAATGATCCAGAAGCAATGCATATTAGAAAGAACAGAACGGGAGTTCGGTTTTAAGTAGTGCTTGCTGAAAAAAGAGGTTTTTAATAGCCTTTTGTATAAGATTGGGCGAGCAGTAACGAGTATTATAAAATTTTTATTTTCCTGTTGACTAACCTATACTTGCACATTATGGATAGAAGAAAATTTCTATTTGCATCTTCACTTACTGCAGGAATCGCACTGATTCCTAAACTATCTTCTGCAAAATTTATTACGGATAGCAATAAACCTCCGTTACCAGTAAAACCCCTAAGGCTTACAAAAGGAGATACTATTGGCC
>JALSJD010000203.1 GCA_026989535.1 Cyclobacteriaceae bacterium | reverse complement strand
ATTTGATGCATTAGCTCAATTTTATTAACGAAAAAGAAGACACACTAAGGTTCTAAAAAAAGAGCAGGAAAATTCTGTGCTTTGATTGACAGGGGGAGTCATACCAACGCCGCATTAAAGGGCTTGCGAACTTGAAGCCACAAAGTTTAAATTTAGCATAAATTCAACCGAGGCTACATGGCTCGAAAAACAATCCCTGCTTTCGCAAGTCCTTGTTTTAAATGCCTTGTTAGATTTTTTTATTTTTTATAAACTTCGAACACCAATATACTAAGACTTAATTAACTTAGGCAAAGCTTTACCAAATTCTTCTTCTACCCTTGATGATACTTCGGCAACCAATGCTACACATGCTTCTTCTTCACTGTCAAAGTACTGTATATCGCTTTTTTGTCCTCGTTCACTGTAATATGAAGCCCATCGCCCATTAATCATTCCGATACCGTCAACCTCCCCACTACCTAAGCCATCAATCACATAAAAATCATCTGGAACATTATATTTTTGAAAGAATAGTTTCATTTCAGTTAAATTCATTATTTAACCTCACGTAAAAAATTATTTTTTATTAAATCTCTTACTGGTAGGTCTGTTTGATACTGAACCCCACCACCTTTTTCACTAAACCATTGCATAGATTTTCCTGAATTTACCTCAAGGTCTTTTACAACTTCATATTGAGTATATTTCATTTTAGACTTTTCGTAAGGAAGTGCTCGTTCAGTATAAGTTGTACCTTCAGGGGAAAGAAATTTACCTCTATCTTTTGCACCTACTTTAGAGCTATATCTATCAATAATTTTTCCTTTCTTTAGAGTTTCCCGAAATGGTTCTTGCATAAAGCCAGAGTTTTTTGGCCAGTTTAGTTCTCCCGTCTCTTTATTAAACCACTTTGCATCTAAGCTATCATTATATTGAGGGTATCTCTTTGGTCCTTTATCTATATTTATTACCGAGATTTTTGGTAACTTTCGTACCCCTTTAATTATACCAAGCCCACCTGCTAATACTCCAAGAGCAGTCGCAGCAACTTCAGATGCTGTTGAAACATCACCATGAGTTAATGTTTTATGATTAAAAAGAGCCTTCGTATTATAAGCCTCTATATCCGCCCCATTCTTGACTGTATTATCACCACCTATTAATTCCCTAACCTTATGAGTGACACCTTTACGTTGTGACTCTGTCAGTTTTGTTGGGTATGCGCTATCAAACGATACTGAATTTGCGAACCTTTTAAAAATACCCTTTGTATCATTACCAATGATTGGTTTAATTTGATTTGAATATTTCTCAAAAGTAGACGAAATCTTAGTATCTAAAAGTGATGATGTTTTTTGACGAAACTGCCCCGTACCATATTTAGGTTTACTATTAATAGCTAAGTCAGTCATTGCTTATTCCCTTACATGAATTTACATTTAACTAAGCTTATCACTTGATTTGATATATTTATACAAGACTAAAGTTATAGTTCCACTCATATTTTGAGTGTTTTTTAATCAAAAACACCCAAAAATTATAATGCTGACTGGAGTAGAGGCAGATTTATTCTTTTGCGTCGCAGACATCTAGACATAATGACTCCCCCAAGGCGCTAGCCTCCAATATCGTGGGTTAGCGGAGCCAGTGCCATAATTAGTGTTTTAAACAACTAAAGCTTGGAGGCTAGCATGAACAAAGATAACATACTTTTC
>JALSJD010000202.1 GCA_026989535.1 Cyclobacteriaceae bacterium | reverse complement strand
GAAGGCGTGTTTGTGGCATGTTGGTATCATTCTTAAATCCTATTGCAAATCTATTGATTTTTACTACAACGCTAATAACCAGTGAATTATATCTCTATATGATGTTCATGGGTCAGTTGTTCTGAACCATAGGTTCTAAAGTTGGGTTTTCCTTAGTCCTCAATAAGAAGTTTTGAGAAGTTCTGATTCTAGTTTTTTAGAATCGAAATATCAACTTTTGTCAAGTTCAAATCTTAGGCTTTGTTAGGCACTATATGTAGACAATCATAGGTTATTGACTTCCCTTTTTTATAGTGGAAGTCAATACCAGTTTTCTAAAGATTGAATTGAGTTAATAAGTTAATTTGCCCAATCGGATAAATACGCCTTTGTTTAATGTTTTGATTGCTCCTAGTATTTCGGATATTGTGTGCCAGCTCCTTAATCTGAATTTCTAAACTTAAATTATGCCTCCACAATGGCAAGTACTTATTTTTAACTTGCTCAAATATATCCTTGTCTTCTTTTAAAAAATACATCAATCCTGTATGGCTCAATAGCAAACTATCTTCTTTTTGCATAGAAATATTTAGCCCTGTTATTTTACACTTTTTAGTATCTGTGTTAGTGGGGAGGTTTAACCCTATATATGAACTGTTAATATGCACCTCTTTGTGTTTTGTGGAGGCGGTTAATACGCACCACTTTTTAGAGATTAAAACACCTACTTTATTTTGAATTTGACCACTGTACTTATTCGTTATTTTTCTAAATTCTTTAACCTCTTTTTGTGGTTTGTTTCTATTTTTCGCTCTCGTACTCTCAAAAAGTTCTAACCAATAATTATCATTTCGCCAGTCTTTTAGTTTTATCTTATTACGGTCTGTAAGAAGTGTCCTATCAATAGTATTGTCATAGTATAGTATTTCATTCCATCGCTGCACTAAGATGCTATCTATGCCCTTGATTTGGCTGCTAGATAAATTTATCAAGTCATTTAAAGTTTTTATTTCTAAATGCTCAATTTCAATCATTTTAATAATTTTAACCTCCCATCTGAATAGGTTAGCATCAAGTGTGTAATGTTTTGCCTTATCGTATGCCTTTAAGTAAAAACGGGTGCGCCTTACTTGCCTATAATCGCCACTTGGTAAAGAAATATCTTTAAACACTTCCATTGGCATACTTGCCCCTGTATGAATTAACAAACCTCTTAAAAGTATTTTTACAGGTAGTGGAGGCATTATATTAACACCAAACTCAATATTTTGAAGTGTAGCCTCCGCTAAATCAATATTTAGATTTTTGGCAAGTAATAGCAACGTATTGATAAGATTTTGAATAGTATAATCATTGTAGTTATGTATGCCCTCATTAAAGAACCTGTGTAGGCTGCCAGTCATAATTATAACCCCTGAACTTTCAAACTCAAACTTTAAGTTGCGATACGCTGCTACTCTCCTAACCTCGCCTGTTTGCTCATTGGCGGTTTGCTCAAACTCTAAGAATTTATTGTTATTTAAAACTTTAGAGTATTTTTTTGGCAATAGCACTTTAATAAAATCTACCATAGCAAAGAGCTGCCTTAATACGTTTGTAAGATATTTTTGGCTATTTCGGTCAGACCGTGCCAGTGATTTCGGTTCAAACCGTGCCACTTTGAAAGATGCTGCAAAATAGTAAAAATTATTTATTCATTCTTTAAAATTCCTTTTCTTAACGACTCTCCTTTCA
>JALSJD010000201.1 GCA_026989535.1 Cyclobacteriaceae bacterium | reverse complement strand
CTAACCCTTCTTTATTTGCAAATACGTAACTACTTCGTCTCACATTCAAAATGCTTTTTTGTGCAAAATCTAACTTGGGAACAATAAAAAACCGCTTTTTGCCTTTTCAAACAGGCACTATTTATATAACAAATATTATCCCGATAGCAATCTGGGATGGTCGTCATTATCGGGCGTCAGACCCGGTAATCTCTGGGCTCAACCGAGCCCAAATTAGTTTGTCCTTTATCTCGACTCAGGTTTACACCATTTTTGTTCGCTTAATTAAAAAGGTATTTAATACCTCGTTTATATCTTCGGCTGTGTCAACTTCAATTAAATCAATTCGAAGCTCTCCACATAGTATTTTAAGCTTTTCTGCCCGCTCTTTGGTCGAAGCAATGTAGTGTGCTCTAATTTCAGAGGGTCTTAATTTCACTTTTTCACCCGATTCCAGGTCAATAAATAAGTGAGGTATTTCTTTAAAATCAAACGCCTCTTCGGTTTTTTTATCTTTTATATAAAAAATAATGATTTCATGTTTATTATGTTTTAAATGCATAAGTGCTTCGGTAAAAGCCTTATCATCAACATCCGTATTAATCATATCAGAAAACAGTACCACCAGCGAGCGTTTATGAATACTATTGGACAACTCGTGTATTACTTCTGTTAAATTGGTGCTGTCCACATCGGGTTTGGTATGCAATGCGTTATCTAAAAGACCAAACAGTTTTTGTATATGTGTTGAGGTAGATTTTGTGGCGGTTTGCTCTTTAATATGCTTGCTAAAGGTGGTAATAGATACGGCATCACGCTGTTTATAAAGCAACCATGTAAGAGCCGCAGCAGAATAAACTCCAAAATAGAGCTTTGATATGCCTTCTTTTGGATACCACATCGAGTTAGAAACATCGACTAAAATATGACAACGCAGGTTGGTTTCTTCTTCAAAGGTTTTGGTAAATAACTTATCGGTTTTAGCAAATACTTTCCAATCGATGTAGCGAGTGCTTTCGCCTGTATTATAAATTCTATGCTCTGCAAACTCTACCGAAAAACCATGGTAAGGCGATTTATGCAGCCCTGTAATAAACCCTTCTACCAATTTTTTTGCCAAAAAATCGATGCGCAGCTTGTTTTCACGGATGGCTTTTAAGTCGAGTTGCATTTATTCCTTAATTGAATGGTAAATAATTGTTTTGTTTGTTATTAACTAATGATAGAAGGAGGCAATGCAATAATAATTGAATGCTTAAAATTAATAGCATTTTTTGCCCCGAACTCAGCCTTTTTTTTTAATCGCTCAATTTAGGTAGTAGTGTATTTACGCATTCACTCATTCAATCATTCACTCATTCACTCATTCAATCATTCACTCATTCATTCAATCACTCAATCAATCAATCATTCAATCACTCATTCATTCATTCATTCATTCACTCATCCACTCACTCAATCATTCATTCATTCATTCATTCATTCACTATTGTATTTATTAAAGCTGACAGCATTCCTTATCCCAAACTCAGGTTAATTGAGCTAAACCTAAACCTACCCAAGAAAGAATAATTATTTTCGCTTGCAATAGTCAATACAATTATGCTATTTAGAAGTAAAAATTAGCATATAAAATAAGATTGTGGAAGATTATTTAAACAAAGGACAAGAGGAAATTTTTTCGGAGAGAGTAAGAGCAGGTAAAAGAACCTATTTTTTTGATGTGAAAGCTACCCGATCAAACGATTATTACCTTACGATAACCGAAAGTAAAAGACGCCCCAAAGGCGATGGTTTTGTATATGATAAGCATAAAATATTTTTGTATAAAGAAGACTTTAACAAGTTTGTAGAGGCCTTAAACAAATCGGTAAACTACGTAAAAGAAGAACTTTTGCCCGAGGAGGATTTTAGCAAATTTGACAGAGATAACTACGAACCAACGGAGGCAAAAATGGAAGAAGGTTCTGAGGATGATACTACCGAATTAAAGTGGGATTAATTTCCAACTTATTAAATTGGCAGGTTGGCGCAAAACTCTTTTACGTCATTCTGCGTAGGTCTTGCTACGCCATAGCTACTCTTACGAAGTACTATGGAGCTTTGCGAAGGCAAGCAGGAATCTGTTAAAATTAGGAAATAGCGCATTGTGATGGATAACATAAATTGCTAACTATAACAAAATGAATAGGTTTTTTACGTTTATACTTGTGAGTGTTGCGCTGTTTATTTTTTTGGGATGGATATTTACAGATATTTACTTTTATATAATAGCATCAGCCATTATTGCGGCCATACTTAGGCCCATTAATAACTACCTATCTCGTAATCGGTTTTTTGGAATAAAACCCCCAAAAGCATTAAGTGCGTTGGTTTCGTTTTTAATTCTTGGGCTATTTATTTTGCTCTTCTCGTTAATTTTTACACCCCTTATTACCAAGCAAATAACCGTATTAAGTAAAATTGATTATTACTCACTTATTGACAAGCTAAAAGAGCCGGTGAGTAAAGTGGAGGAGTTTCTTATTCGCAATAACTTATCCAACAAACAGGAGGGTTTTATTAGCAGGGAGTTTCAAAGGGCAGTAATTACAACCATTAAAGAAATTGAGTTTTCAAATATTTTTAATTCAGTTATAACCTATACAGGCAATATTTTTATAGGCTTTTTAGCCATTAGTTTTATCACATTCTTTCTCTTGGTAGATTATGATTTATTTAGAAGAAAGGTGATTTCCATAATTCCTAATAAGTATTTTGAAGTTTCGATATCTGCACTTACCAAAATTGAGCATTTGCTCTCTAATTATTTGGTGGGTTTAATTATTCAAATGACCACCATTTTTGCGATGGTGAGCATAGGTTTACGTGCCTTTGGCATTGGCTATGCCATGACCATTGCACTTTTTGCAGCAGTAGCTAACTTAATTCCTTATTTAGGCCCATTACTAGGGGCTAGTTTTGCTATTATAATTACCATTGTTCAATCAGGGAGCGAATTAGGAGCAACCAATGGCTTATTAATGCAGTTATTAAAAATAGGAGGAGTGTTTGCCGTAGTTCAAATTACTGATAATGTAATTACTCAACCACTTATTTTCTCCAAAAGTGTAAAGGCACACCCTTTGGAAATATTTGTTATTATATTTGCAGCCGCAACGCTAGGAGGGGTTGTGGGTATGATACTGGCCATTCCTGTTTACACGATATTACGTGTATCTGTAAACGAACTTAGCAGCGGATATAAACAATATCGCATTTTTAAAACGTAATTTATATGGCACTTAAGTGTGGAATAGTGGGCTTACCAAATGTAGGCAAATCAACACTTTTCAATGCGCTCTCTAATAATAAAGCAGAGGCCGCTAATTTTCCTTTTTGTACAATTGAACCAAATGTAGGCATTGTAACAGTGCCTGACGAGCGGCTTCAAATTTTAGAAAAACTGGTAAGTCCTCAAAGAGTGATGCCTACCACTATCGAGTTTGTTGACATAGCCGGCTTGGTAAAAGGAGCAAGTAAAGGAGAAGGACTCGGTAATAAATTTTTAGGAAACATTCGTGAGGTTGATGCAATTATTCATGTAGTTCGCTGCTTCGAAGATGAAAACGTGGTGCATGTTGCAGGCAGTGTAGATCCTGCTTTTGATAAAGAAGTAATTGATACAGAACTACAATACAAAGATTTAGAAGCTGTTGAAAAAAAGATTGCCAAGCTTCAAAAAGTGGCTAAAACGGGTGATGCAGAAGCAAGAGCACATATTAAATTATTAGAAGAAGTTAAAGAAGCGTTAGAAAGTGGTGCTAATGTAAGAACGCTTCAGCATACCGAAGATGAAATTTTAGCCTATGCCGATTTGCTACTGCTAACCGCAAAGCCAGTAATATACGTGGCCAATGTTGATGAGGCTTCGGTAACTACAGGCAATTCATTTGTGGAGGCACTTAAAGTAGCTATTGCCAACGAAAAAGCTTCCATTGTAATTATATCGGCCTCCATAGAAGCCGATATTGCCGAAATAGAAGACGTGGAAGAAAGGCAACTATTTTTAGAAGAATATGGGCTTTCCGATTCGGGCTTAAATAAACTGATTCGAGCTTCCTACGAATTATTAAATCTTATTACTTATTTTACGGCAGGTGAGCAAGAAGTAAGAGCTTGGACAATCGAAAGGGGATGGAAAGCACCCAAAGCAGCCAGCGTTATTCATACCGATTTTGAAAAAGGGTTTATTAAAGCAGAAGTAATTAAGCTTACTAATTTTGAAGCGTTGGGTTCGGAACAAGCCTGCAAAGAAGCAGGAAAACTAGCAATTGAAGGCAAAGATTATGTAGTAGAAGATGGCGACATTATGCATTTTAGGTTTAATGTTTAGCCTGTTTTAAAGTAATTGTCTAAATATTTGTTTGTATTATTTTAAATTAATCCTAAATTTATACGACTTCCGAATTGCACAGCAGTTTAAAAAGTTATTTGTTAATCAATTTTTTATCATCCAAAACCTAATCAATTGAGAGCCAGGATAGTATTTTTGCTCAAAAACCGAGGTGCATACCTTCCTTTTCACCATCAGTTTTTACTAGCACAAGTTTTAAAAGGAATTACGCTTAAAGGAGGCGACCCCAAATTTACCACCTTTAATATTTATAATTTTTCAGGCTTAAAAGGGCAAACCAAGCCAAGCCGAAAAGGGTTGCATTATTACTCCACCAGAGTAACCTTGGTGGTTTCTTCGCTCAATAAAGACTTTATTGATTATTTGTTGCTCCACATGTTTCAATTACCAGAAATTGAATTAGGAGGATTGGTTTTACAACCCGAGAACGTAGAAATAGAAAACCTTGACGATGTTGAAAAAAGTGAAAAATTTATTTGCATTTCGCCCATTGTTTTAATGGAGCCTAAAATTATGGACGAAAGTTCTAAGGAGTTTATCGACCCGGAAAAGGATGAATTTTCAGATTTAGTATATAATGTTACACTCCAACGCATGGAAAACTGCGCGTTGTTTGATTCTGATAAATTATCTGGTTTTAATGAGTTTCAGGTGATGCCCGATAAGGCCTATTTAGATAAACTTAATAATGCCAATAAAAAATTCTCGCGCATATACCCATTATTTGATCAAGATGTAAAATTTGAAGTACGTGGTTATACGTTTCCTTTTACACTATATGCGGCTCCTGAGGTTAAGAAATTTGTTTTTTTAAATGGCATTGGTGCTTTAAACCACAAAGGATTTGGTATGATAGACATTGCCAACCAAGACCCTAATGTACGGGCAGAAGCGTATAAAATACCTGGCTTAGAAGATTTTACATCAACTTGAATAACTACGGTGGGTATGTTGTGTTTTATGTAAAAAAACAACTACATATTTTGCACATTTTGTTTTTGCCAACACAGAAAGAAACAGTAGTAATAATTCGAGAATATTACTTAAAATAAGTAGCTTGCTCGAAAATTTACTATAATGACAGTAGCAAATTATATAAAACAATGTTTATCAGTTGAAGAATACTCATTCTCATTGCATGAGCTGCAAACTGTAATTGATAAAAGCGAAGCTTCTATAAAAAGTGAGTTATCAAGATTAATAGAGAAAAAAGCAATTATTAATCTGAGAAAAGAATTTTATTTAATAATTCCTCCAAGATATTCCAAACAAGGGCAAATCCCTATTCAGCTTTATATTGAAAAACTTTTTAAATCCCTAAATCGTAACTATTATTTAGGATTTTACTCGGCTGCTCAGTAGGGTTTAATCGGTGTTCAGTTCGAGATTCAGGAAAAACAGAGGTTGCTCAAAGCCACCTTCTAAGTATTTGCAAATATAAGAGGGCGGTTTTTTACTGTGGGGTAATATCCAAATAACCAATAATTAAATCAGTGGCAAGGTCGTAAGGCCGGTAATACACAATTATTTGGTATTGATTTTTGGTGGCACTCCAGTTGCCTTCGAAATAATTTAATGGCAAAGTAGCACTTTCTACCAAGTATTGATAACTATACCACCCTTGTTTTAAAATTAAAGAACCTTTGTAAGCACCTTGGTTATAACTAAGTACATTGTCTTTAGTTCGTGCCCATTGTGTTAAAGCTCCGGTAATATATACATTGCCTTTTACTTTAGGGCTTATAAGGGTAAACTCAACTTTTGAATAGTCGTTTTCGATAAGCGGGTTAAATCCTTCTACATTATCAATTACATAACCTCCATCTAAATCCATTAAAACGGTGGAATAGGCAAACTCAGATTTTCGTTTGTCCTCTTCAATCCATGTAAAATTTTGTTCTTTTTCAATGTGTACAGTTTTTACATTTTCACCAAAATATTTTATCGATCGCATATCGAAAAACCTAAACTCATTGCCACCAGGAAACATCGTTTCTTCTGTAAAGTAGCGGTATTCCAATTGATAATCTCCCTCTCTTATAAACGTAGGTTTAAGGTTGGTATGTGCTATATCCCAGCGTTGGTTTTGAAGAATGGTTACGGAGATTTGATCTTGAGGACTTTGTAAATTTAACCCCTTATAATTTATTTCAAATTGCAGTTGTTGGTTAAACCGAGAAGCATTATTTAAACCGGTAAATCCAAATTGGTCGGTAAATATTACCCGGTTGTCATACACTAAAAACCGCTTGGTAATAATAATATCTTCTTCATCGCCATCGGCATATACCACAAGCACATAATTACCCGAAAGCTTGGGCTTTGGTAGCAGAATGCTGTAATGCACGTAGGGCGTTTTGGTATTAAACGAATACTCATACGTGTTAATGGTAAACTCGTTGTAGGTGTCTAAAAATTCCAACTCAGAAAGTAAGGATTTCTGCCAGTTGGCATCGCACCGGATGTACTTAACCTGGTAGGTAAATGCATCGTTATACAGCTCGTCAAATTCAAGTATTAACTGCTCTCTACCTCGTGCCGACACAGCCGGGCTTAATAACTGGGCGTTTGATTTTAGTCCTCGAGGGTAAAGCTGCACGGTTTTAATAAAAGGGTCATATACTTTATCCTCTAACGCTAACTTTACCTGTGCAAAGCTTTGGCTGGCAATTAATAAAAATAATAAAACTCTAATCATCTGTTTGAATAGCATCTATTTGGTCGGCAATTTCTTCCCATAACGATTGCTGAACTTCTACTGTTTTCCTAGCCTCCTCAAAACGAGTATTTACGCCTGCTAATCTTTCAGGATTGCCATATACTTCTGTTTGAGCCATTTCAATTTCAAAACCCTTTACTTCTTTTTCAGCTTGTTCTATATTTATTTCTATGCGCTCCAATTGCTTTTCTAACGATTTTAATTGATTGGTATCAATTGTTTTAGGTTTTGCTATGGGCTTGTTAGATTTCTTTTTAGGTTTTACAGTGGTTTCTTCTACAGGATTTTGTTTCGATCGCCAGTACTCATACTCTTGAAACGTACCGGGGTATTCTTTTATTTCCTTATCCTCGATATACCATATTTTATTAGCTACCTGATTTACAAAATGCCTGTTGTGAGAAACTACCACAAAAGAGCCTTTATATTGTTGTAAGGCTTGAATCAGAATGTTTTCTGATTGCATATCCAAGTGGTTGGTTGGCTCATCCAACATTAAAAAGTTAGCTTCTGAAATAAGGGTTCGAGCCAAGGCTACTCTTGATTTTTCTCCTCCTGACAGTACTTTAATCTTTTTAAAAACATCATCGCCACTAAACAAAAAGCAACCTAAAACCCCACGCAACTCTTGTTCGGTTTTGGTGCTGCCCGCTTGTTTAAGCTCTTCCAGTATTTCGTTATTAACACCTAACGATTCCAGTTGGTGTTGCGCATAAAATGCTGTAATCACATTAAATCCATCTACACGTTCGCCTTTAATAGGTTCATTGCCAGAAATAATACGCAGTAAAGTGGATTTACCCTTTCCATTGGCTCCAATCAAGGCAATTTTATCGCCACGCTCAATGTTGGCGGTGGTGTTTTTTAGTATTTCTAAATCGCCATAGGATTTAGAAATATTATTAAGTTGTGTAATAAACCGGCCTGGTTTTTGCGAAAAATCAAATTTAAAATTAACAACGGCATTTTCGTCTATTACCTCTTCAATTCGGTCGAGCCTGTTAAGCGATTTAACTTTTGATTGCACTTGGCGTGCTTTGGTTGCTTTAGATCTAAAGCGTTCGATAAATTTTTCAGTTTGTTTTATCTGCTGCTGTTGGTTAGCAAATGCATTGTTTTGTATTTCGGCTCTAAGCTCTTTTTCTTTTATGTAAAAATCGAAGTTGCCTTCGTATAACGTGAGCTCAGCATTGGCTACTTCTACGGTTTTGCTAATGGTATTATTTAAAAATTGCCTATCGTGCGATACCACAACCACAGCCCCTTCGTATGTGCGCAAGTAATTCTCTACCCATTCAATCGAAGGTAGGTCTAAGTGGTTGGTAGGCTCATCAAGCATTAATAATGCGGGCTTTTCCAGCAAAAGCTTGGCAAGCATTACACGCATTCGCCAACCTCCCGAAAATTCTTTTAATGGTTTATGCAGTTGGTGGGTAGTAAAACCAATACCTTCTAAAATTTCCTCCGCTTTGGCCTGCATAGTGTACCCATCAAGGCTTTCAAATCGCTCTTGCAGTTTAGTAAGCTTATCAACCAAATTATCTGTATAATCCGTTTCCAGTTTTTTAAGAATAACTTCGATCTGCCGTTGGGTATCAACTGCCTCGCCAAAGGCCTGCATAGCAACGGTTAAAATGGTGTCATCGGTAAGGTAAGAGAGTAAATCCTGATTTAAAAACCCAACGGTGCAATCTTTTGCCCTTGAAATGGAGCCTTCATCAGGAATTATGTCTTTATTAATGAGTTTAAGCAAGGTTGACTTCCCCTTTCCATTCAGACCTATCAGCCCAATTTTATCTTTTGGTTTTATATGCAAGGAGGCTTCATCGAATAATGCACGGCCTCCAATTAAATACGATAGGTTGTTTATTGATAACATAGCTGCAAAAGTATATCTTTATGCACAAGACTTAATTGTTCAATCTATGAAAACTAAAAGATTTTTGATTTTAGGTATTTTGGTTGTCTCGCTTGGCATAATGGCTTCTTTTAAGCTTACTTCTCCTTTAAGCGATACTTTAAATTTGCCACTGGAAAAGATTAAATTACCTAAGGGATTTAAAATTGCCATTTATGCGCACGTACCTAATGCCAGATCTATGGTTTTAAGCGAGAAAGGCACTTTGTTTGTTGGTAATCGTTCGGAAGATAACGTGTATGCAGTGCAAGATACCAACGGTGATAAGATTGGTGATAAGGTTTATATTATTGATAAGGGGCTTAAAGTGCCCAATGGAGTGGCTTTTAAAGAGGGAGATTTATATGTGGCAGAGGTAAGTAGAATTTTAAAATATGAGAATATTGAAGGTCACCTTGCGAATCCTCCTGAACCAACCGTGATATTTGATGGCTACCCCACAGAAAGGCATCATGGATGGAAATACATTGCTTTTGGGCCTGATGGGCTGCTTTATGTACCCGTTGGTGCTCCTTGCAATGTGTGTGATAAGGATAATCCAATATATGCCTCCATTACTCGCATAAATGTGGATAACCCATCACCCGAAATTGTGGCAAAAGGAGTACGTAATAGTGTTGGGTTCGATTGGGAACCGAAAACAGGCAAGCTCTGGTTTACAGATAACGGGCGTGATATGATGGGTGATGATGTGCCACCCTGCGAGTTAAATGTGATTACAACAGCTAACCAACATTTCGGCTTTCCGTACTGCCACGGTGGCGAAGTGCTTGACCCCAAGTTTGGAAAGGGGAAAGAGTGTGACGATTACACAGCACCTGCTTGGAAATTTGGTGCGCATGTGGCTCCATTGGGCATGGTTTTTTATGAAGGCAATATGTTTCCGAAAAGCTTTGATAATGACATTTTTGTGGCACAGCATGGCTCTTGGAATCGCTCAACAAAATCTGGCTACGTAATTATGGTACTAGACCACACAGGAAAAACGGTGAATAATGCAAAAGTGTTTGCTTCGGGTTGGCTTAATAAAGAAACTCAAAAATCTTGGGGACGACCTGTAGATATTATTACGATGCCAGATGGCTCTTTGTTAGTTTCGGACGATTATGCCGATGTTATTTATAGGATTAGTTATGAGGCAAACGTTAATTAGGTTCTGTCCATAAAGTCCGCTATCTGCGTTACGCTTGTCAAAAAAATACTCGATTACACTAGTAAACTCCGTTTTTTTTTAGACTGCGCAAGCCCTGCCCACCGTACTTTGTACTAAGGGAGGCGGGCTTGATAGCGAACTTTCTGAATCAGACACTGAGTTTATAGACAGGCTCTAATTAATGCCTGTCCATAAAGTAAATGTTTTTAGAAATAACAAATGACACTATTCAAATAACAACAACCCCGATGACTATCCAAGTTTATTGGTGCTTTGATTTTGATAATTGTGATTACACACACACATTTACTTTAACTTGAAAGCACACGGTGGGTGGGCGTGGTCTTTCCGCCATGGGATGTGTATTTACCGCTCATATTAGGGTTGAATAAAGGTTTGTGACTTCGTATCGACTAAAGCTTTGGCGGTGGCACAAACATGGTATTTGTAGTTTTTAATAATATGGTGGTGCGTAGTATTAACCAGACTAAGGTTGATGCAAATAATACCTGTTTTTAAAAGCTATGTATTCTACTGCATAGTTTTTTTTGTTTTAGCCTCTTGTTTTATTTGAAAACTTACATTTATTGACTAATATTCAATATCGTTTCATTAATCAATAATTAAAATATGGGAAAAGGAGATATTAAAACTAAAAGAGGCAAAATTTTTAACGGAACTTTTGGGGTAAGCAGACCTCATAAAGTTAAGGTGGTGCCAGTTGCAACAGAAAAGAAAAAGAAACCTACTACAAAGAAAAAAGCTGCTAAATAAACTCTATGAAAAGGTTTGACTTGTGTGTTATAGGGGCGGGACCCTCAGGCTATGCGGCTGCCATGCGTGCCGTAGATTATGGTAAAAATGTACTCATTATTGAGCGAGATACTATTGGAGGTGCAGGTGTAACTAACGGTGCACTTTCCTCTAAAACTTGGTGGGAGCTTGCTCGAAATGTGGATTTAGTACATAAAAATAAAAAGCGGTATAATTTAAATTCACCTGATGTAAATTTTCAGGCACTTAAAGAGGAGGTTGATTCTGCCGTTGAAGAGCGTAAAGAGCTTTTGTTTCATCATTTAGAGAAGTTAGATAAACTCGATAATGGCTACTCGGTTACTTATGTAAAAGGTAATGCAAAACTTACCTCTCCTACCTCTATTGCCATTACTAAAACCAGTGGATTGGTCGAAAATTTTGAAGCCGATTATATAATTCTTGCCACGGGAAGCAGACCTCGAGAGCTACCGCAAATTCCGGTAGATGGTAAAATTATTTTCACCAGTGATGGCATTGGTACTCTTGAAAATTTCCCTAAAAGCATAGTAATCGTTGGCGCAGGGGTTATTGGGTGCGAATTTGCTACTATTTTTTCATCTCTACATAAAACCAAAGTTCACCTTATTGATAAAGGAGCTAATATTTTGCCTTTTGAAGACACAGATGTGGTACATGTGATTGAGAAAAATATGGAGAACCATGGCGTGCTTATCCATAGAAATTCTCGGATGATCCGGATGGAAATTATTGAAGGAGAAGTAGAATATGAACTTGAATATACCTCTGGGTTAAAAGAAGTTTTTCGGGTAGAAAAAGCTTTGTTGTCAGTAGGGCGTGTACCCAATTACGAAGGACTTGGCTTGGAAGACATAGGCGTAGAGCTTGATAACCGGGGTGTTATTGATAATGATACGCAAACGAGTATTGCGAATATTTATGCGGTTGGAGACATAACCGCAGACATCGCTTTGGTAAATGTAGGTGAGTTGGAAGGTAGGTATGCGGTAGAGCGAATTTTTGGAAAACCTTCGCGAAAATTAATCTATGAAAATATATCGACCATTATGTTTTTAAATCCTGAAATTGCAGGGGTAGGCTTAAATCAAAAACAAGCAGAAGCTAAAGGTATTGATTATAAAATGGCAGTAGTAGATTATGCCTGTATTCCTCGTGCAGTTTCAAAACGTAATACCCAAGGGTTTGTTAAAATGTTGGTTACAAATGATGATAAAATGAAAGTGCTTGGCATGCGTGTAGTGGGCAATCATGCGTCCAGTGCCATACAAGCAGTTGCTTTGCTAATATCAGTAAATGCTGGCATTGAAGAGCTGGCCGAATGTGTACACCCTCATCCTTCCATTACCGAAGGCATTCAGGAGTGTGTGCGGTTATTAATGGGTAAATCAACTTTTAAGCCTGAAGCCCTAACCGATAAACTGGCCTTAAAGGTGTGCGAAAACGGTATATGCAGAAATGTATATGCACATGCAGTAATTACATAATGGAAACTTTTCCCATCTCGAAAAAGCCTTGGTTTAAGGTATGATGTTGGGCGGTTTTTTGATTCCATTATATGTGCATAGTTACCTTTTTCCACATAAAGAAAATCGCTTGCTAATTTTTATAAAAGCAGGCGAAAAATTTTTAGGATATTAATATATTTGAGTGTTATTTAATAAAAAAATAAAACAGTTAAAACAATGAAACAAACACTCATTCTTTTAGGAGTACTATTTTTAGCTTCTTGCACAGGTAATACGGAGCAACCAGAGGTTGCAGTTACAACTGCCGATATGCCTGTTGGGGCAGTTCAAGAGCCTTTTGAGGATAATCCCAACATGGTAAAAGTTACAGTTAACGATGCCGCAGGTAATATTACCGCCTATGGTATTTATGTAAATGGGCTACGAGAAGGCTCATGGACAGAGCTACACCCCAGCGGCCACGTAAAAAATATTACAGGTTATGAGCTAGGTTTAAAAGAAGGGCAATCGGTTGAAATTGATAACCGCGGCCAATTATTGGAGCGATTTACTTATCATAACGATAAATTAGAAGGCCCTTATACTAAGTATAATAGATCGAGGATTAAAGAAGTTAAAAATTATAAAAACGGCTTGCTAGAAGGCAAAGTAGAAGTTTTTTATGATAATGCTAAAGTGATGGAAGAAAGCTACTACAAAAATGGGAAACGCAATGGAACCGCTAATTGGTATGACCAAGAAGGAAATTTAACTATTAGCTATGAATATGTAGATGGAGAATGGATTAAGGACGAAGAAGAATAACCTAAAAAAATCTGCCTGACAGCAAAGAAGGAATTATCCAAAAGCTTATTTTTTTATATGTTGCAAAAAAAATTGCAATAAATGAATGAGAAAAATGATGCTCCACTTCCATTTCAGCAATTTGCTTTTAACCAGCCCAATGTGGCACTTTCCATTTGTTATTCAATGTCGTTTAGTTAAGCCGGAACGTCATCGCGAGGTACGAAGCGATCTCAAATTTTGGATATCCAGCGTTGAAACAAGCAGACTGCCGCACTACGCTCGCAGTGACGAAAAGCTTAACTAAACGACATTGATTTGTTATTTCTAAAAATATTGATTTTATGGACAGACACTAAATAGACCAACTCCAGAGGTTAATCTGCACTATTTATTAATTTATTATGTTGTTCTACCCATTTAACAGCCGATTCTGTATCGGAGAAAATGGCAGCAGGAATCTCTAATTTGTTTAAGCCGATAAGCAACTTATTAGTTAAATGTTTACTTATAATATCTTCTGATAATATAAATGCCTTGCATTTTAAACCTTGCGATTTTAAAGTAGGGTAGTACACTTCGTCTAAGAATTTAAAAAGGTTTTGGAAAGAACCGTACATCTTTCTAAAATCTGCAACAACGCTGGAAACCTTATTTGTTTTACTAAATTCCAATACTACTTTTAGTTGCTCCATTAATAACTCCTGCTTAGCAAACCCATTCTCTAAATAGGTTATATTTTGGCTGTCTTTATCGTAATAAATAGTTGATATTTTGTCGGTATAGATAATCATTTACTAATTAGTTAGTTGTTATTATGTTCTCATTACGGATGCCTGTTATACAAGCTCTACCTTCTTCAAATTTAAATTTTTTCTTTAGATATTCTGTCAAATTTAAAATAATTACGAAAGATCACCCATTCATTTTTCTGCAATTTAGTATTCTTTGCCTTACCCAAACCCATCAAAAGGAATATCTTCATCGGGGTCTTTATCAAAAGGGCCAACTCCCGGTGGATTAAAAAGTCCCCAGCGGTCAATTACATAGTCATAGGTGTCAAACCCGGCAACCCACTCAATAAATAAGAGGCGGTATTCTTCAATAAGGTCTCGAACTAATTGGTAATAATGAGCTTCTTTAAATCCATGTATTTCAAGGCTATGATTCTGTATTTTTAAATCCATGGCGGCTTTACGGATAATGCAGGCAGCTTCCATTTTAATATCATATAAGCCTGCATTTGTAGCACCTGCAATCTTTATAGTTAATTGAGCTGCATCACTAATCATAAATCCTTTCACATGCTGTAGCATCTCATCATCATCAGGAATTAAGTCTGCAATTTGACTAACTACCTCAAATATTTCCTCCCCTTTTTTGTAGATGGGTAGAGTTTTAGGGTCAATATATTCTTCGTCTTCCATATTAAGGGACTCTTAAATTTTAGGAATCTTAAACTTAATGGTTACTTCTCCGGTTTCTTCATCAACAGATACCCGCTGATTTTCGCTTGATAACTCTTTGCCTGTTGACATTTTAAATAACCCAGCTAAAAACTGCATTCCATTATTCATTACATTTTCGAGTTCTTTAGCTGTAGCCGTACCAGTTGAAACTTCAGTTTCTCCCTGTTCTTTTTCTGCCTTCCCTTCCCTTTGTACAACTTCGGTAGGCGAACCAGCAGGCAGGCCTTCTTCTTCCTCTGCTAAATCAAGCACCGTTTGAGTTGCTTCTTCTATTGCTTTTTCCTCTTCATTTTGCTCCAAATGCTCAAAATAAGAAGGCACGTTTTGCTCAGAAATAAGTTCTTGCAGTTGTTCAATAAATTGAGATTTCCCTTTGTTGGAGAAATCAACAAAGTCGGTATTATTACTTCCAACTAATGCGCCTTCAAATAAATTTTGTTTTAAAAGTAAGCCTCCGGCAATTTTCTCTTCAATCGATCCTCTGGTAATAAAATTAAATACGGTTAGTTTTTCGTTTTTTTGTCCCAAGCGATCGATACGGCCAATTCTCTGATTCTTTTTTGCAGGGTTCCATGGCAGTTCAAAATTGATAACCGTATCTGCCATTTGTAAGTTAAGTCCTACACCTCCGGCCTCGGTTGACAAGAAAATTTTGCATTTATCATCTTTTTCAAATTTATCAATCAGTTTTCCTCTCGATTTTACAGGCACTTTCCCGTTTAGTTCTACAAAACCAATGTTCAGTTCACGTAGCAGTCGCCCCAATAGTTTATGCACTTTTATCCATTCCGAAAAGATGATAATTTTTTTGTTTTTATTTTGCAAATTCAATTTTTCGAGCAATATGTACTTTAACTCTTCCAGCTTTGGCGATTCATTTGTTTCCTCATCAATTAAATAAGTGGAGTCGCACACCATTCGCATGCTGGTTAATAATTGCTGAAGGCGCGTTAAATCATACGGAGTGAGGAACTTTTTATGTACTATTTGAGCAATTCCATTGGCATACGAAGCGTGATACTCTGCCTGCAAAGGGGTGAAACCTACAGGGATATCAATTTGCTGCAAGTTTGGCAGTTCCTTTAAAATTTCGCGTTTTTCTCTTCGTATTAAAATGGTACTTAATTTAGATTTTAACTTTTTTAAATCGTAGTAGCCGTTTATTTTATTGGGTTTATGGGGGTCGAAAAGGCAATGCTGATACGAAAACTCCCAAAGCGGGCCCAAAAAATATTGATCAAAGATGGCTATGATAGAAAACAGGTCAATTAATTTGTTCTCTATCGGAGTGCCAGTAATAATTAATGTATGCTTGGTTTTTAGCTTTTTTAACGAAGAAGCTGTTTTGGTTTCGTAGTTTTTAGCACGCTGCGCTTCATCTAAAATTAAAAAGTCGAATGCTGCTTTATTAATTATTAACTGATCGCGCAAAATACTTTCGTAATTGGCAATGAGGAAGTAATGGTTTTCATCAAAATACTGAAGCTCACGTTCATCAGGAGTGCCTTGCACAATCAAGGCTTTTTCGTGCGTAAACCGTTCTATTTCCTTTTTCCACTGTGCTTTTAGCGAAGCAGGGCAAACTATGAGCACTTTTTTAAAATCAAAAATAGCCTTCTTGGCAATTGCAGCACCAATGGCTTGCAGGGTTTTTCCTAGCCCCATTTCATCGGCTATTATGGCTCCTTTTTTAAATGTTGCAAACTGAATACCTGTTTTTTGATACTCGTACGGTTTAATTTTTAGTAAGCTGTAATCTATTGAGTGGTTTTGCGCTACATCTTTTAGTAACTGAGTTTCAAAAGCATTTTCAATTTTTTCTTCTACTTCGGGTCGGATAACCCCCCGTTCGAGCTTTTTTGCTTCGTTTAAAAATTCCAATAATGCAGCACAATCTTCTTTGCCTGTGTAACTGTTATTAGTAAAAAACTTTGATACAAAAAGCTGTTCTTCAATCTGCAATTCTCCTTTAAAAAACCAGCTTATTTTGTGGTTATCCAACGGGTTTAAATATATTTCTAAAAATGAGGAGGTTTTTCGTAAACGCTTGTAAATAGAAGGTTTCGTTTTTATTTCGTTAAAAGCATACATAATATGTTTGGTAGTGCCTAGCTTATTATGCTTTGAGTCTAAGCTATTACTATACCCAGTTTCATTATCAAAATCGCGTAAAAACACTTTGTACGTTACGCCATGCTCGTTAGTAAGGGCGTGGTCGCCATACATATTATCGGCCCATTTTATGCGATAATTTGCTGTTCGAGCCTTTTGCCAACGCTCGGCCAATACCCGTTTTAGCATCCCCTTACGACTGTATTTTTGGTGTTCCTCGTGTATTTTAGGGTCTAGTTGGTGCAGTTCGTCCTCCAATTTTATTAAACAAGCATAAGTGAGTTTATCCCAACCATCAAAAGAATTTTCTAACTGAGGAATAATTCGTCCATCTTCCACTTCTAATTTACATATTACGGCTTCGCTTTTAGAGTTGGGTGTTATAATAAAATCGAATTGGGTGGCTGTTTGAGAAAGTATTTGGCATTCTCCGTTATTAAAAGCCAACTCCCCGAGCGCAAGCTCGTTTTTGTCTAAAGAGTTTGAAAGCGTTTCTTTTTGTTTGGCAATAATTTTAGCTAATTCCATCGGTTAAAATTGAGGTGGTTAATTATGTCGTGAAGATACTATTTGATTCATATTATTTTGTGGATTACAGCAGGAATTTTTTTAACAGTTTACTATGGTAAAGCATTATTAATAAAGCCTCTCTTCCAAAGTATCTCTCCACTGTACAAATCCTTTTCGTTCATTGTTTAACAAAGATACTTATCACTTTTAATTCTAAAATAGTCGATAAAACAAAGGATATTTCTCTTGTTTTGATTATTTTCATCCAGAAAATAAAAATTACCTGAATGAATCACATTAAGCAAGTTTTAATTGAGAAAGGAATTAAGCAAACCTGGTTGTTTGAAAAATCAGGAAAGAGCTATGCCATTATCAGCGATTATACTACAAATAGAAGAGAACCAAGATTGGAAACCTTTTACAAGGTTGCTGAAATCTTACAGGTAGATATAAAGGATTTAATAGTCTCAAATCCGAAAAAGAAATGAAATTAGCTGAAATCATAAAGCAACCGGAAGGCAGGAAACTTGAATTCAAAGAAGTGCTACCTACTAAATCAGACTTGGCTAAAACCATTTTGGCTTTTGCCAATGATGCAGGAGGTGAGTTGTATGTTGGTATTAAAGATAAACCTAGAGAAGTGATTGGTTTAGGGGAAGGTGATTTGATTGCTTTGGAAGAAAAAATCAGCAATATCATTCACGGTCAATGCGCTCCGAACTTACTCCCTGAAATCACTTTTTTGAGGTATGAAGAAAAGCAAATTATTAAAGTCTTAATCCATAAGGGAAATAATCCACCGTATCATTTAAAAAGCAAAGGTGTTATGGAAGGCACATATATTCGTGTGGGATCTTCTAACCGTCAGGCAAATACTGAAATTATTGAAGAACTCGAACGCCAAAAGATGAACATCTCTTTTGATAGCGAGTTGATCTATTTAAAACCTTTTGAAGAATTGGATATTTCCTCTTTCAAAGAATTGTATCAAGAAGAAACAGGAAATGAATTAACCAATCAGATTTTAAAGAAACTTGAATTATACGAAACCAATCAAGGGAAAAAATTAGCTACAAATGCTTTGGTGTTGTTGTCTGATGATAAACTAAAAAAAGAATTGTTTCCTTATGCTAAAGTTGAATGTGCAAGATTTAAAGGAATAATTCCCGGGAATTTTATCGATCAAAAGACCATTGATGGACAGGTAGGACTACAAGCCGAACTTGCCTACCAATTTGTTTTACGTCATATTTCAGAAGGCTCGGTTGGTTATGAAGGTGTTTATAGAAAAGATCGTTGGGAATACCCTGTTATGGCTATTCGTGAGATTATTCGTAATGCAATAATTCACCGTAATTACTCGCTAACAGGCAAGGATATTAAGATTGCCATTTTTGATGATAAAATTGAAATAACTAGCCCAGGTAAATTACTCCCTTCAGTAGATTACGAGGATATGGAATCAGGGCAGTCAGATATTAGAAATAAGATACTTGCTCCCGTTTTTAAGCGAATGGGAATTATTGAGCAATGGGGAAGTGGATTGCAATTGATTTCGGATGAACTAGCGAACTATCCTGAAATAGAGCTTAAATGGAAAGAACCGGGATTAGCTTTCCGAGTTTCTTTTATAAAAAAGAACTACAAGGAGCTAGATGCAATGACTGTGGAAGAAACTGTGGAAGAAACTGTGGAAGAAACAGCTGAGAAGATTTTAAAAGCTATTAAAGAAAACCCAAAAATAACAGCGAAACAATTGCAGGAAACGACAGGTTTATCAAGACGTGGAGTGGAATACAATCTTGATAAGCTTAAAAAAGAAGGCAAATTAAAAAGAACTGGTTCAACTAAAAGTGGTTCTTGGAAAACTATAAAATAAAAATTCAGGGACGATTTCGGAATGAAAAGAAGTAATAATGACTAAATTCAACGAAGATTCAAGGTTAAAATCCCAACTCACTTTCTTAAAACTAAAAGCAATATGAAATCTTTCAGACTTCCAAGAAAAACAAAGAAGAAGCTAAAGAAAACGATATGGTTGTACCCTGCCGATGAAAAGGGCAACTCTTTAATGGCCTGGCCAACTCGGTTGCCAAAAGATTATGATGCTGTAAAAAAAGGAACTGTTAGAGATATTATGGCAGGAAGCACCAAAGCAACAAGAAAAAAGGAAAAAGAAATACTCAACAAGGTTATAGAAATATCTGACGATCAGCTTAGGGTTTTTGTTGATAAAATATTTGCTAAAGAGTATCGAAACCCATCTTATCGTACATTACTAAAAGCAAAAAATAATCCCAAAGCTGTTGTGGCATACTATAATTTCATCAATGCGTATTACTTGGCAGAAAAAGACGAAGGTTCATACAGTAATATTTGTTGCATGTCGGTGGATCTTGCCAAAGACTTGTTGAAAAGAAAAAAGTAACCTCTAATTTTTTAAAGATATTGCATAATACCTAGATTGAGCGATTCAGTAGAGATGAGAAGGTGTTGCGAGTATTTTTGGCCCCGATTGCTATCGGGGTAACTCAGCACATTAAGCTTTAGGGAATCGCTCAATTTAGGTAATAATCAAGGCTAATTTATTGCCCAATTAATATACATTTGACTTAACACTAGCTACCTCGTGACTTGCGTACATAAGTATAAAATAATCATTTGTATAAAGTTTAATAAAATAAACATATTAACTATATTTGGTTATTATAATAAATGTTATTATGAAAAAGAGGCCACTACTATTACCACGTAAGCAGAAAATTTTAGCTGAGTTAGGTGAAAACATCAAGTTAGCACGGTTACGCAGGAAGTTAAATATCCAACAGGTTGCAGAAAGGGCAAACATCGGTCGAAATACAATTATTTCTATCGAAAAAGGGGCATCTACTGTAAGTATGGGAGCTTATATGCAGGTGCTTTCGGTATTAGCACTTGAAAAGGATTTACTATTGGTTGCAAAAGATGATGTACTGGGCAGAAAGCTTCAGGATGCGGGTTTGACTACGAAGAAAAGGGCACCTAAAAGGAAAGGAAATAAATAATGAGGAAAGATATTTATGTGTATGCACATTGGCAAGGAATGAGGGAGCCTTTTCTTATGGGAACTTTGTATTCAGAATTGTTGCGAGGAAATGAAATTTTTTCCTTTGAGTATAACCAGCGTTGGTTGCAATCTAAATATGCACAGTTGCTTGACCCCGACTTGCAACTCTACGCTGGCTTACAATACCTGGCGGATAATCATAAATCAAACTTTGGCCTTTTTTTAGATTCATCTCCCGATAGGTGGGGTAGGGTTTTGATGAGAAAAAGAGAAGCAGCTTTAGCTCGAAAAGAAAGTAGGCCAGAGGCGACTCTCTTTGAAACAGATTTTCTTTTAGGTTTATATGATGGACATCGGATGGGTGGCTTAAGGTTTAAATTGGAAGTAAACGGCTCTTTTTTGAATGATAACAGAGAGATGGCAACTCCTCCATGGGCATCAATCAGAGCTTTGGAAGAAATAAGTTTGAGGCTTGAAGAAGACGATGCACTTGATAACCCCCATTATTTAAAGTGGTTAAATATGCTTGTTGCTCCAGGTTCTTCGCTGGGAGGGGCACGACCCAAAGCCAGTGTGCTGGATTCTGATAATCATTTATGGATAGCCAAATTTCCTAGCCAAAACGACCATGAGAATATCGGAGGTTGGGAAATGGTAACGTATGAACTTGCCATTGCTTCGGGTGTTTCAATGGCCGAATCACAAGCATTAAAATTCTCAAACCCCAGTCATACCTTCATAACCAAACGGTTTGATAGGTTAGCAAATGGTGAAAGAATACACTTTGCTTCGGCAATCACTATGTTAAGTTATACAGATGGGCAAGATTTTAATGATGGGGCAAGTTACCTTGAGTTAGTAGAGTTTATTTCCGAAAAGGGAGCCCGGGTAAATCAAGACTTGGAAGAATTATGGCGTAGGATAGTTTTTAGTATATGTGTTTCAAATACAGATGACCACCTGAGAAACCATGGATTTCTGCTAACACCTGAAGGGTGGGTGCTATCACCTGCCTATGATATTAACCCGGTGGAAACGGGTACAGGATTAAAACTAAATATATCAGAAAATGATAATGCACTGGATTTAAAGTTGGCAATGGAGGTGTATCCTTATTTTAGGCTTACTGAAACTAAGGCAATGGAAATAATTAAAAAAGTGAAGGAGGGTGTACAAACTTGGAAGCAAGTTGCTGCTAGGTATGGAATTTCAAGGGCTGAGCAGGAGTTAAAAGCGAAGGCATTTTTAAGGAGTTTGTGAAAGGTATTATATACTTATGAGTGTCTCATAAATACCAGTAATGTTCTGTTTACTTTCAATACAAAACTTCCGAAAGATATTCTCTAACAAATCATCGGTTGATGTTTTTGCTATAATCGTCTCTAAGCGATGCAACACTTGCCAAATATTACGTAAAAAGTCGTTTTTAGGCTATGATTAGCTAGTTATTTTATAATACTATTGCAAATAAATTAGGGTTCTACTGTTATTTTAATGGGACTAGTTAAGGAGTTTGATGATGTCATAACTACAAGGAAGAATCGATATTGTTTATTTTTCTTAGTGCCTTTTGTGTAAGACTCTGTGTTCTTTGTGGTTATATTACCAAAAATAAATTAACCACAAAGAACACTAAGGAGGCCCAAAGTGCTCAATGAAATACTTACAAAATAAACTGTACCACTAATCATTAAATTAGTGGGTAGAACCCTAGTAAGTAATAAATTTATTACTTTTGTCATAATGAAAAGTAGTGAACTTTTAAAACTATTAAAAAAGGACGGGTGGTATAAAATTAGACAAAAGGGTAGCCATATTATTATGAAGCACCCTGAAAAGAAAGGAACAATCCCTATGCCATTTCATGCTTCAAAAGAAGTGAAAAAGGGATTGCTAAATGCTATTTTAAAACAAGCAAATATTAAATCTAAGAAGCGATGAAAAAACCAAAGATAAAGTTAAAGGTTATCAAAGAAGATATCGGGTATAGTGCCGTAGCTACTATTGGAGAAACTCTAATTGCTACTCAGGGAGAAACATTTGAAGAGCTAAGAGCAATGGTTTTAGAGGTTGTAAATCTAACTTTTGAGGAAGAAGGATATATTTATACGCTTGAAGAAATTCAATTTGAATATGATCTTGAAAGTTTCTTCGCATTCTACAAGGTAATAAACGCTAAAGCACTTGCAAAGCGTATAGGAATGAACCAAAGCCTTTTAGCTCAATATATACGAGGGCTAAAAAAACCTTCCAACAATCAGGCTAAACGGATATTAAACGGAGTTCAAAAGATTGGGAGGGAGTTATCTGAAGTAAATTTTTTACTCTAGCTACTTTCCGATACAAAACTTCCGAAAGATATTCTCTAGCAAATCATCGGTAGATGTTTTTGCTATAATCTTCTCTAGGCGATGCAACATTTGCCAAGTAAGTATAAATTTATTACTTTTTTTATAATAAAAAGTAGTGAACTTTTATAACAGCTAAAAAAGATGCTCAAGCGTGACTATATGATCTACTAAGCCCAAACTATGCTGGTTTTGTATCAAACCATAGGTTGTAATTAAAGTAATAAAAATGTGCTTCTTCGTTTTTGATTCAATTTTCAATAATTCACGTTTTTTTCTAAGTGCATCAGCATACTGTTTGTTTAAGGTGAATTCGCTGGCATAAAATTTCATTTCGCATAAATTCATGGTTTTGTCTTCTCTATCGATTAATAAATCAATTTGAAATCCCTTATTGACAGAATCTCCTTTATAACTAAAACTTCCTTCTTGCGTGTATATACCAGAGATACCCAGTTTCTCCTTAATTTTATTCACATGGTTTAAGCAGAGGCTTTCAAAAGCATACCCACTCCAACTTTTGTACGTTTGTTTTTGGCTCAA
Source organism: Cyclobacteriaceae bacterium (assembly GCA_026989535.1). GTDB lineage: Bacteria > Bacteroidota > Bacteroidia > Cytophagales > Cyclobacteriaceae > JAKISE01. Next base: position 27,799 of record JALSJD010000201.1, on the reverse strand, counting down.
CTGGAGCCAGGTGCCTTTTTTAGTAGAAGTGTTATTTTTAATGAATTTCAGATAAAACAAAGAGTACTCATCCGTTAGTCTGTAAAGTGATTCTCTTTTTTTCTTATTAAACGGAGCATAGGAGGTAATAAAAGAAGATTTCTCCAACTCATTTAGCGTTTTAGTAAGAGCGCCTCCATTAGAAAAACTGCTGTGTTCTATTATTTCATTCCGTGTAAACCCTTTCCATTTCTTTGCCAGCACTTCTATTATTTCAAGGTGCTTTTCTGGGTGATCAAACAATGCTGCATACAAATTTTTATATTCATTGTTTAGAAGTCCCGTTTTACTAAAGCATATCGTATCAATATTTTGAGTTGCAGAAAATCCAGCCTGTATTTCTTTTAAATAATGAGGTACGCCTCCCATTGCCATGTAAAGTTGTACGATCTGATATTTATCCAGATTTACTTTTCTACTCTTTAAATATTCATGTGTTTCTGAAAGCGTAAAAGGTTCCAGCTTTATTAGTTTTGTTAGCCTGTTATGCAACCCTCCTTTTGCATTGATAACGTTATTAAACATCCATGATGCTGATGAACCACAAATAATAACCACTATGTTAGCATTTGATGCCCAGCTATTCCAAAAATGAGCAAAAGCTTCAACAAACCCAGACTTAGCGGTGGAAATCCAAGGGAATTCATCAAAAAACAAGACTTTCTTTTTTTTACTTTTTATTGAATTTAAGTAGGCCGCCAATTGCTCAAACGCTTCTATCCAGTTTTTTGGCTTCTGAAGCGGCATCTTGCTTTGTGTACATTCTGTTAATCTTGAAGCAAATATTTGAAGTTGTTCATGAAGTGTCCCATTTTGTAAGCCAACCATATCGAAATTTATATGGTTAGCATAAGTTTGTCGAACCAAAAAAGTTTTACCTATTCTTCTCCTGCCAATTATAGCAATTAGTTCTGATTCATTTGAAGATAATTTCTTTGTAAGAAAGTCTTTTTCGTAGTTTCTACCTATTACTTTATCCATAGCCCAATTGATATATTGTGATGACAAATATAATAAAAGAAGCGATATAACTTGCTTTATCTATTGCATTATTATAGATAAAGCAAGTTATATACTGTAAAAATTACTTTTAACCCAACCATTATAGCCTCTGCATCCTGCTCTTACTGGTATGAGTGAGGCTCTAATACCAGTAAGATCCTAACTACTTTCCAATACAAAACTTCCTAAAAATATTCTCTAGCAAATCATCGGTAGATATTTCTCCTGTAATTTCACCTAAGTGATGAAGTGCATGGCGAATGTCTTGAGCTACAAAATCGTTGGATATTCCATTATCAATACCTTTGATAACAGCTTCAAGGCTTTCTTTGGTAAGTAATAGTTGTTGGTGATGCCTCAAATTAGTAACTACGGTATCCGTAGTTTGCAAGGCTTTGGCGTTTACTTTTTCAAGTATGGTATCTTCTAGTTCTTTTAGCCCATTACCCAATTTTGCTGATAAAAAATTAATATCAAAATCTTTGAGCGCATCAACCTGCTTTTTTGTAAGTAAATCGGCTTTATTGCCAATAAGTAAATAGGGGATGGCTTGGTTTTGCAAATCGCTAGTTACCGCTGAAATGTCTTTGGTAGATTCACTGGTGAGGTCGAGCATATAAAGAATAAGGCTGGCCTTTTCCATTTGTTCTTTAGCACGCGCCACACCCATAGCTTCGATGGTATCTGTCGTATCTCTTAATCCGGCCGTATCAATAAATCGAAAGCTTACGCCTCCAAGATTTATTTCATCCTCGATGGTGTCACGAGTAGTGCCAGCAATTTCGGATACAATGGCTTTGTCTTCCTTGAGCAGGGCATTGAGCAAGGTTGATTTACCTGCATTGGGCTTGCCTGCAATTACCGTAGGCACGCCATTTTTTAGTACATTGCCTATGTCAAAACTATTGATAAGTGCATTTATTTTTACTAAGAGCTTGCTAATTAGCTCTTTTAATTGGTCTCTATCGGCAAATTCCACCTCTTCTTCACCAAAATCAAGCTCCAACTCAATCATAGAAGCAAAGTGGATGAGCTCTTTGCGTAATAGTTTAATGTCTTTGCTAAAACCTCCACGCATTTGGTCTAAGGCAGTTTTGCGAGCTGCCTCCGAGCCTGCATGAATAAGGTCGGCCACGGCTTCGGCTTGTGCTAAATCGAACTTACCATGTAAAAATGCCCGTTGGGTAAATTCACCAGGTTTTGCTAATCTGCCACCTTGGGCAATCAATAATTTAATAATCTCTTTAACAATAAGCATAGAGCCATGGCAGGAAATCTCGATTGATTCTTCTTTGGTAAATGAGCTTGTTCCTTTAAAAACAGAGATAAGCACTTCGTCAATTATTCTGTTATTATCTCTAATGGTGCCAAAGTGGAGGGTGTGAGAATCTGCTTTGCGAAGGTCTTTTCCTTTAAAAACCGAATTTACGATTGAAATAGATTGATTGCCACTTAACCTAATAATGGCCAATGCACCCACGCCTTGCGGGGTAGCCAGTGCAACAATGGTATCGGAAAAATCGGAGGAATGCATGGTGCAAAGCTACTAAAGTTCGGAGTGGACTCAAGTTTAGAGTTTGAAGTTTAAATCCACTTCCAACTCTAGTCACTCCAAACTCTAGCTCACTCTTAACTTTTCACAAAAACAATCTCCACACCTGCGCTACCAAAAACGTAACTACAAAACCCATAATTACGGGTAATATACTGGCAACAGTTGTCCATTTCCAGCTTTTGGTTTCTTTATAAATAGTGTAAATGGTGGTGCTGCATGGGTTATGAAGTAAACTAAAGAGCATTAAGTTAACACCTGTAAGGAGTGTCCATCCCCCGGCTGATAAAATGTTGCTCGTTTCCATGGCTGAGTCTAACTCAAACATTACTCCACTGCCTTCGCCTAAGCCGGCCATTTTTAAATTAGCAACAGTAAGCATAAGTATGGTGGGTATTACAATTTCGTTGGCAGGTATGGCCACAATGTAAGCTAATAAAATCACACCATTTAGCCCAATAAATAGCCCAAACGGATTAAGCCACTCAATTAAGTGGTTGGCAATAGATATGTCTGCTATTTCAATATTTGATACCAGCCAAATAACTGCCCCTGCTGGAGCAGCAAACACAATAGCACGCCATAATACAATTAAAGTTCTATCAATTAATGACGTGTAAATGGTTTGCCAAACTCTGGGTGGGCGGTAGGGTGGAAGCTCCAATGTAAAAGTAGAAACCTCTCCCTTTAATACAGTTTTTGATAACCCTAATGAGGTTAAAAACATAAATCCTATGCCTAATAAGGCAATACTAATTACCGAAGCGGATGCCACCAACCCCGACATAGAATCCGGAACAAGCACGCCTATAAAAATAACAGCTATTAATATTTGTGTAGGCCAACGGCCATTACAAAGCGAAAAATTATTGGTAATAATAGCAATTAGTCGCTCTCTGGGGCTATCAATTATTCTGGTGGCAATAACACCAGCCGCATTACATCCAAAACCCATACTCATAGTAAGGGCTTGTTTTCCATGCGCCCCACTTTTCTTAAACAAGGCATCCATATTAAAGGCTACCCTTGGTAGATAGCCAAAATCTTCTAAAAGTGTAAAAAGAGGAAAAAATATAGCCATAGGAGGTAACATTACAGCAATTACCCAAGCTAAAGCCAGGTAAACGCCATCAATAAGTAATCCGTCTATCCACCATGCAATGCCTAATTGGGACGAGAATCCTTTTAAAATAGGATACATAGTATCAATCAAAAGGTTAAATAATAAACCTGAAGGCACATTAGCTCCTTCGATGGTGAGCCAAAGTATCACTGCTAATATGCCAATCATTATAGGAAATCCCCAAGTTTTGCTGGTTACAATCGAATCAATTTTGCTATCCATCGTTGCATTTCTTGGCTCTCCTTGTTGATGAACGGCTCTAGAGGCAATATCTGCTGCATCTGCATAAATCCCTTCCGTGAGTTTATCGTGAAAGTTATCACCAATATTCCATCGTAAACGATTGGCTAATGCTGCTATCGAATCTTTTTTATGTTGTGATGTCATACGTCTATCAGCTCGCTTAATTCGTTGGTAGTTATTGCGTTGGTTATTCGTTGGTCGCCTTCTAATAGGCGAAATGCCACCCAACGACTATTGGGCAACCCCGGAAACTGGACCTCAATTTTTTTAGTTAATTCATTTACTGATTCTTCGATGGGTTTAGAAAGGCTTTTAACACGATGCGGTTTGCAAATAATTTCGCCCTGAGCTACCTTAGAAATGGTGTTTAATAAAGCAGGGATACCTTCTTGGGTTCGCGCAACTGTGCCCACTACAGGCACGCCTAAATCGCGCGCCAATGCCCTTTCATCCACTGTAATTTTATGTCTTTTGGCTTCGTCTAATAAGTTAAGGCAAATTACTGCATTATTCGTAATTTCTAATACCTGCAAAACTAGGTTTAAATTACGCTCTAAACGTGCTGCATCTACCACAATTACTGTTACATCAGGTTTGCCAAATAGTATAAAATTACGTGCTACTTCTTCATCCTCCGAAGTGGATAGCAACGAATATGTACCAGGTAAATCAATTAATTTATATTTTTTTGAGCCATAAGAATAGCCGCCCTCGGCACGCAAAACAGTTTTACCAGGCCAATTACCTGTATGCTGCCGTAATCCGGTTAATGCGTTAAAAACGGTGCTTTTCCCAGTATTAGGATTGCCCGCAAGTGCCACCACAAAGTCCACTTCAGAGGTGTTAACGCCTAACTTTTTGAGCCCTTCCGTATTATGAAAAGTACAATCTGTACATGCTTCTTCGCTATGTGTTTTCATCTGCATTCAATTTTTTAATTAGGATTAAATCAGCCAAAGAATTACGTAACGCAATGGATGTGTTACGCACTCGATAGGCTATGGGGTCTCTGAGTGGGCTGGCTAAATCCACTTTAATTTTTGTGCCTTGTAAAATACCTAAATCTAAAAGTCTGCGTCTGTTGGCTCCTCTGCACTCTTTTGATATTCCGAGTACTTCCGCCCATTGGTTTTCTTGCAAAGAAGATAGCCGCTCGGCACGTTCTTCATACGCTTCGTTTTTACTTAGTGGAACAATGCTAATGTTGGCGGCTACAATGGGCGAAAAAATATGTTTTTGGCCTTCGCTGCTAATTATTATTTCATTTTTATTAGATGATATTACCTTAATATGCGATCCGACTAGAATGCGCTTGGCTAATATTTGCTGGTAAATTACCCCTGGTTCATCTTCGATATGCGCTATTTTTCCGGGCATATTTAAAGGATAAGTGGGCAGAGGAATCCACTCTACCGGAGCTATATCCCCTTCTTGTGTAGGAATAGGGTCGCCATGTGGGTCGAATAAAGGATTTCCTAATGTATCGCTTAGCTCCAATATCTCTTTTTCATTTAGCTGGTGCTCCATCTTTTCTGCTAAATAATGCCACTCAGCAGCTTTATATCCTGTTTTTTCTGCCAAATACTTTTCCCAAAGGCGATGGATTCTTATAATTTTTAACCCATAGGCTTTCCCTTCTTCGGTAAGTAATATGGTGTCATCAACTGTTTCAATCAGCCCAGCTTTTGTCATTTGAACCACCATAGGTAAAATTTTGGCCTTTCTAATTTTTAAAGCACCTGATAAATTACTAATAGTGGCAATACGATTGCTTTGTTGTACATGAAAAAGCTGTTTAAGAATGTCTTCGGTTAATGTTTTATGTTTTTGCTCTTTGCTATGTAATATATTTCTGCTTAAAATTAGTTTACTAACCAGCCATATAATAGCAACCAATGCGGCAAAAACAATAAGATTTATAGCTGCTTGGTTCATAATTTATCAATGAAAATATTTTCTGCTACTTTGGTTGATAGTGTAATTGGGTTGCCATTATCAACTTTAACCGAATAAGAGCCATCAAACTCTAGGTAATCTACTACTTCTAATTGGGTGCCAAGCGAAATGTTTATCCTGTCAAGAAACAGCAATAAATCGCTTGAGGTGTCTTTAGCACAAATTACAGTGCATACGTCTCCAGGCTTTAAAATACTGAGCGTGGTGGTGGGGTTTGGTGCTATTTCACCATTCGCATCAGGAATGGGGTCTCCATGGGGGTCGAATTTAGGGTATGCTAAAAACTTGTCGAGTTTATCAATTAATGTGGTTGATTTAATATGCTCTAGCTGTTCGGCAATGTCGTGCACTTTATCCCAGTTGAAGCCAAGCTCTTTTACTAAAAACACCTCCCAAAGCCGATGTTTACGAACCACTTTTAGTGCTTCTTTTTCACCTTTATTTGTAAGGTTCACCCCTTTGTACTTTACGTAAGAGGCCAGTCCCTTATTGGCAAGTTTTTGAATCATATCAGTTACCGAAGCCGCCTTTGTTTCAAGGCTATCGGCAATGGCATTGGTGTTTATAGCACCGTTGCTTTTACTGCTTAAATGATAAATACACTTTAGGTAATTCTCTTCTGATTGTGTAAGCATATTGCTAAATTTTAGCAAATATAAATATAAATTTAGATAAGACTAAAAATAATATTGATTTACTTTTCGAAACAGCCCTCTATAACAGATGTAAGCTTTGCTTCTAAAGAAGTCCAATAAATACTGTTTGGAAGTGGGTTATTATAAAATTCTTTCTTAAAGAAGGTTGACATGTCAAGTGATTCTAACTTCAAAAAGTTGATGGAAATTCCTGCATTATTATCCTCAATAAATGTATTCCAAGTTTTATTTTTTTGAATTATGATGGGGAGCTGATGAGCCATATATTCGAAAATTTTGGTAGGCCACTTTCCGCTAAAACTCTTATTGTTTTGGTAAGGGAGTAGCCCAAAATCAGCTTCCAAAATGGCTTCTTCAATTTTAACATGTGCTACAGGATTTGAAGATATTTTCAGATTAATTTGGGTGTTTTCGTTGGCTAAAATTTTGAGGTTATTATACAATGTTTTGTTTGGGCAATGACCAATAATTTTTAGGGAAGAATTAGGCAAAAACTGGACTACGTTTTTATAAAAATATACCCCTTCTATAATGCCGTATTCATACGCAATGGTACCACTTATTAAAAACGTTAACGAGTCTGGTTTTTTGGCTGGCGTTCTATTTATTTTAGGAGGCAAGCTTTTATTTTCGATAATGGTATGCCTGCGTCCAATAAAACTAAGTTGCTGTTTATATACCTTTTCTGCTAGTATAAAATGTGTGAATAGGGGAGAAAGAAATACCTCTTTAGTTCTAACTAACAGAGCCAAAGCATGGCGTAACCCCCAAAAATAATTTTTTTGGAACCAAAGGTTTCTGAAGTAGTTTTCGCGTATATCATAGATGATTTTAGCACCAAATAATATTTTGTATGTACATGTAACAAACAATAAATCAGGAGAGTTAACTATAATTACTTCAGGTTTAACTTTAACATATAATTTAAAGGCTTCCCATCGTGCCCTTAACCTACCAAATCCACTTTTGTTAAAGTAAGATAATGGCAATAGTTTAATTTTGTTATCACTTAATTCTATATTTGACGGATAGCCAATACAGTACACTTCATTAGTAGAATTGCTTGCCAAACTTTTGGCAATTTTTTCATAACTTCTAATGTCGTTTACTGGTTTTAAGAATGAGGCTATTAGAATTTTTCTTTTCACAGTTGTTAAGGTAATACAGAAATATGACGGACAAAAATTTAATAGAAGCTGCTTGGGAAAACCGAGAATTAATTAATGACGCAGCCACACAAAAAGCCATTGAAAATGTAGTTGAACTTTTGGATAAGGGAGCCTTGCGAGTGGCCGAGCCTGAGGGGGATAAATGGTTGGTAAATGACTGGATAAAGAAAGCTGTAATTTTATATTTTCCATTGCAAAAAATGGAAACAATTGAGGTGGGGCCACTGGAGTTTCATGACAAGATAAAACTCAAATCGGGCTATGCCGATTTAGGGGTAAGAGTAGTGCCGCATGCGATTGCAAGGTATGGTTCGTTTGTAAATAGAGGCGTGGTTATGATGCCCTCATACATTAACATTGGAGCCTATGTTGACTCTGGCACTATGGTGGATACTTGGGCTACTGTTGGCAGTTGTGCACAGGTTGGGAAAAATGTACACCTAAGCGGAGGAGTAGGAATTGGAGGCGTGTTAGAGCCTATTCAGGCGGCTCCAGTTATAATTGAAGACGATGCCTTTATTGGTTCGAGGTGTATTTTGGTAGAAGGCGTGCATATTGGTAAAGAAGCCGTGCTTGGTGCCAATGTTACCTTAACGGCAAGTTCAAAAATTATAGATGTTACAGGTAAAGAACCTGTAATTTATAAAGGATATGTACCGCCTAGCTCAGTGGTAATTCCGGGTTCTTACCCAAAAGAGTTTGCTGCAGGTACTTATAATGTGCCTTGCGCGTTAATAATTGGAGTTAGAAAAGAAAGTACCAATAAAAAGACCTCACTTAATAATGCCCTGCGTGAAAATAATGTTTCGGTATAATTTGGCATTAGGTTTGTTAATAATTGCTTTATGATTAAAATACTTGTGTTAGCACTCTTTGCTTTTATAGCAAACTCTGTTTATTCTCAGGCTCCTAAAGAAGACCCCTACGGTTATATTCCAAGGCCTACCTTTAAAAGAGGCGAATATTTAGAGTATAAAGCAACCTTTGGCATATTTACGGTGGGCAAAGGCTCTTTCCAAATTCAACCAACGCTTCATAAAGTTAAAAATCGTATTTGTTACAAACTAGATTCGTATGGCAAAACCAGTGGCTTTGTTGATTGGCTTGCAAGTGTTGATGACCATTGGGGTGCTTATGTTGATACAACTTCGCTAGTTACACATATTGCGTATAGAACTTTGGTAGAAGGAAAATATCGAAAAAACGAGGTGGTTTATTTCGATTTTGAAAAAGATTCGATTAAAGTAAAAGATTTTGACTTTGAAAAAAGCACGTATAAAGAGCCTAAAACGTATGGGATGGAGCGATTGAGTAGGGAGTTTATGTCAGGGTTTCTTTATCTTAGAACGGTTGATTTTAGCAATTTGCAAAAGGGAGATACCGTTGAAATTTATTCTTTTTTAGAAGATACATTCTATGATTTTAAAATAGTTATGTGGGGCAGAGAAATTTTAAAAACCAAAGCTGGTAAATTTAAAAGCATTAAATTTATACCAGTAATGCCTGATAATAATACCTTTGAAGAAGGTGATTCAATTATAGCATGGTTTTCGGATGATGAAAATAAGATACCTTTAAAAATATCAGCCAAAATGTTTATTGGCCATGCAGGCATTGAGCTTACTGCTTATGATAATTTAAGTAAGCCACCCAAGGTAGTAGATTAAAGGGGCTAGTTCTACATATATACAGCATCCGGTAGCCATTGGATTCAATACTATAAAATGAAAACAGTATGCTTTTTTAGCTCATCATTTCTGTTTTTTACTTTATTGCGGTATTCTGTAAAACTTAGCCGATTAAAGTTATAATAGCTTCACGTTCTGTTAATGCAGATATTTAATCAATGAAAATAAATTACTAAGCCATGAAAAAAATAATACTACTGGTATTTTGCTTATCGCCATTGTGGGGAGTGGCGCAGGAAGTTCAAACAATTACGTTTAACTCTAAAGACGGACTGGAGCTAACAGCAGATTTATATATGCCCAATGATAAAGCAGCACCTTTTATTATTCTTTTTCATCAGGCACGATGGAGCCGAGGGGAATACAAGGAGATAGTTCCAAGGCTAACAACGTTAGGGTTTAATTGCCTTGCAGTTGATTTACGATCAGGGGGCGAAGTAAATGGCGTTAAGAACCAATCATCTATTAATGCACAAAAAGCTATGAAACCAACAGCCTATGTTGATACCTACCCAGATATTGAAGCTGCGGTGGCCTATGTTTCTGATTTTTATGCAGAGGGTAAAATTATACTTTGGGGTAGTTCCTATTCATCGGCATTGGTATTAAAATATGCAGGCGACCATGTTGGCAATGTAGATGCTGTTATGTCTTTTTCGCCAGGAGAGTATTTTGCCGGTCAGGGAAAATCTAAAACATGGATTACAGAATCTGCCTCAAAAATTACACAGCCTGTGTTTATTACTTCTGCTAGGGGCGAAAAATCGAGTTGGTCGAGTATCTTTGCGGCCATTCCTTCGGAACAGAAAGTTAATTTTATGCCAACAACAGCCGGCAACCACGGCTCACGTGCATTATGGCCTAAATTTGGAGATTCTGTGTTTTATTGGGAAGCTGTAGAAAATTTTCTTAATTCTTTAAAATAACCGGGAGTAATTTCTGGTGTAGTACTATGAAGCGAATACTAATAGCAGGGTTTCTTGTGATTTTGATATCATGCACAGGTAAGAAAACGGAAGAAGGTGACCAGTATTATGACCAAGGGGAGTATGAAAAAGCACTGGAAGCGTATGATAAATACTTAACCATTTATCCACGTAATATTAAAACGCTTTATAACAGAGCCATGACCTATGATAAACTTGGCAAGCAACAAGAAGCTAAAGAGGATTTGAACAACCTTTTAGAACTTGAACCAAATCATTTGCAAGCAAGGATTACATTGGGCGAAATAGACTTTGCAGCTAAAAATTACGAAGTAGCCTATTATGCCTTTAATAAGGCGGTAGAAAGCCATAAACAAAGCAGCTTGGCGTATGTATATCGAGCCAAGGCCAATCAAAAAATGGGGCAGATAAGAAAAGCATATTCAGATTATAATATTGCCATTAGGTTAGATCCCAAGAATGGAATGGCTTATTTATACCGAGGCACCTTATTTGTGTATCAAAAAAAGAATACATCTGCTTGCAAGGATTTTGCCAAAGCAAAAGAGTTGGGTGTAGTTGAGGCCGAAAAAGCCCTTGCAAAATATTGCGGAAATAATTGATTTTTTGAAGCACTTTTATCAAAGTTTATTAAATTAATAGAGGTGCTCTTAAGAAAAACAAAAAACAACCGTCATTCCTGCGAAGGCAGGAATCTGTAAATTTGGAATTACATTTTTTTGTAGCTCAGTAATGTACCGAAGCAAACCTATATTCCACTCAATAAGGCTTTGTACTGTTGAGTGTCTGTAAGCACTTCTACAGCCTTGTCAATTTCTTCATCGTCTGCTAAAGTTGTTTCAATACCTCCTTCATCGTCATAATAGCGTAAGGCTATTTCTGCTTCCAGTATTTCTTTAATGATGTTGCTTTCTTGTTGCAATTGCTTTCTTATGGGGCTTTTAATTTCCGATTTTAGTTCATTAAGGGTAGCTGCAAAAAGGGGAGAAGTAAATTTTGATGATTCAGACAATGCTTCTATGCGGTCAATTTGCTTTTCGAGCTTTGTTTTATAGGTTAAATCGTATTGGCTTACCCAATCCAAAAAATCATTAAATTGCTCGTTGCTTATATTAAACTGCGCAGGGGCTGCTATGCTGCTATATTTTAGTTTAAATTTATTGGCGTACTTGTATATATACCCTTTTTGAATGAGTTTAATGACAAGAGGAGAAAAGGTTTCTTCCACCTGAACCACATCAGGGTCAATGCCTCCTCCATCGTAAACGATACGCCCATTTTCTGTTTTATAAGCAGTTTTTAACGAATCAGCCACTTTGCCAATACTCCCGTTTTCGTTACGGTGGGTGTAATCGAGTGCTTGAATGCACCTGCCACTTGGTGTATAATATTTGGCAATAGTAACTTTAAGTTGCGCATTATAGGTAAGGGGTCTAACATTTTGAACCAGTCCTTTGCCAAATGATTTTTGCCCAATAATAACGGCTCTGTCATAATCTTGTAGAGTGCCGGCTACAATTTCAGAGGCCGATGCACTTGAATTATTTATAAGTATTGCCAGTGGTATGTTAAGGTCAACGGGTTGGTTTAGTGTTTTAAATTCTGCCGAGTTCTCAGGTCGCTTACCTTTGGTTTCTACTATTAATTTGCCTTTAGGTAAAAACAAATTACAAATATTTACGGCTTCGTGTAAAAGACCTCCCGGATTGCTTCTAAGATCAATAATAAGCGAAGTGGCGCCTTGTTTTTTTAGCTCTTTTACAGCCTTGTCAATGTTTTTGCCTCCGTTTTTAGTAAATTGAGTAAATTTTACATAACCCACATTATCTCTAATGATGCCATAATAAGGCACATTTTTAATCGTTATTTTATCTCTAAGAACACCTACATTAATGGTTGTATCTTCTCCATTTTTTCTAATGCCTAATATAATTGTGGTTTTTGCCTGCCCTCTTACTAATTGATTTAGTTCTTCGTTAGATTTGTTTAATACAGGTACACCCGAAGCATAAATTACTTCATCACCCACTTCAATTCCTGCTGTTGCTGCTGGCCCTTCAGGTACAACATTCGAAATATATACTCGCCCTTCTAACCGAATGGTTGAAGCCCCTATGCCTCCATATTGTCCCGTGCTTTGTGTTCTAAAGTCCTCAATTTTGTCTTCGGAGATGTACACCGTGTAGGGGTCTAGCTTTGAGAGCATAGATTTTACAGCAGTATTCATTAAATGGCTTGGGTTCACTTCATCCACATATACTTCATTCACCGTTTTATAGAGCGAAGCGTAAATTTCTATGTTTTTGGCAATTTCAAAAAAACGGTTAGAAGGAATGGTAGCTGCTACCAGAAGCAGAACTAAAAAGCTGCCAATTATTATCCGTGTTATTAAATTATTTTTCATAAATGTGTTTTGATAACAAAGTATTAATCTAACGGTGAGGTTAACACTTTGTTATAGCCTCAATTTTATGCAAATTGCACTTTAAATAATAATTACAGATGAAAAATATATTTATTCTAGTTGGGCTGCTTTTTATGATAGCCTGCGCAAGCAACGAAAAAAAACAAGAAACACTTGCTAATAAGCCTAAAAACATAATTTTTATGATTGGCGATGGCATGGGGGTCGCCCAAATTCAAGCAGCAATGACTGTGAATAATAACCAATTAAACTTTGAACGGGTTACAAATGTTGGCTTTTCCAAAACGAGTTCTTCCGACAATTATATTACAGATTCAGCAGCTGGAGCTACGGCTTTTTCTGCCGGTAAAAAAACATATAATGGAGCCATTGGGGTAGATGCTGATACTGTGGCTCAAAAAACTATTCTAGAATATGCAGAAGAAGCCGGATTAGCCACTGGTTTAGTGGCTACTAGTTCTATTACCCACGCTACTCCTGCTTCTTTTATTGCGCATCAGCCGAGTAGAGAAATGGCAGAAGAAATAGCATTGGATTTTCTTAAAACAGACATTGATGTTTTTATTGGAGGTGGCAAAGATTACTTTACTAAACGTAATGATAGTTTAGATTTAACTACTGATTTAGAGAAAAACGGGTATAAGGTTGTTTTTGAACAAGCTGAGTTTGCAAATATTACTTCTGGCAAATTAGCCGCTTTGTTAGCACCTGATGGTATGCCTGCCTTTTCTAAAGGACGAGGAGATATGTTGGCTCCTGCTGCTATGAAAGCCATTGAACTGTTAAACAAAAACGACCAAGGTTTTTTCTTGATGATAGAAGGGTCGCAAATTGATTGGGGCGGACATGAAAATGATATTGAATATGTGGTAAGTGAACTGCTCGATTTTGACAATACAATTGGCCAAGTGCTTGATTTTGCTGCAAAAGATGGCGAAACCTTAGTGATTATAACAGCTGATCATGAAACAGGAGGATTAACACTAGTTGGAGATAATATTATGAATGATACTACTGCTGTTCATTTTTCAACTACTCACCACACAGCTGTAATGGTGCCTGTGTATGCCTCAGGGCCAGGAGCAGATGCTTTTTCTGGCACCTATGAAAACAACACTATTTTTACTAAAATGATGAAGGCATTAAACCTAACTCCTTAAGCATTGTTTTTTTTTGAATTTCGTACATCGATTAACCCCTGCCCAACTTTGCAAGTTATATACCTGCCTTGCTTCGCTTTCGCATAGCAAAGCCAATTCAGGCAGGTGCTCGATAATGACGACAACCTCAACTATTTGTTATATGATATCCTTATCCTGAACTATTCATAAACATTTTGAATTTTACATTAAAACTAGTTGCCTACAACAAAAAGTGATTTTTTACAAATTTCATTGCTGTAAAAAAATCCAAAATGTGCATTTAGATTAATGCGTCTACTTCGTTGCAAAAACATCGCTGTAGAACACTACAGCTTCAATTTTTGACGCCTTGTATCCGCATCAATCTAAACGCATGAATAATTCAGGTTATATCAATATTTGGGGTGGTACATTTATTATAAGTGGGGTTTTGGCTTTTATTTACAAGAGAATTGATTATTTTTATTCAAAACCTAAACCCGATTAATCGGGTTCAGGTTAAAATGATAATGGAAGAAAAAACACTTCTTTTAACACCAAAAGACCCAATAAATGATTGATTCAGAACCAATAATAACTTATGAAGAGTTTTCTGGTATAAATGATAAAAATGAGCTAAAGCAACTCTTTAAAAACCGTGGGATTAAGTATAGGAAAACATTATCAGTATTAAAATACGAAAGTGATTTGCGCGATTTGCAGATTGAGTTAATTAAAATGCAAAATTGGGTAAAAGAGAAAAAGAAACGGATCGCTATTATTTTTGAAGGGCGAGATGCAGCTGGTAAGGGCGGTGCTATCAGGCGTTTTACAGAGCACCTAAACCCCCGATCTATGCGGGTGGTAGCATTAAATAAGCCTACTAATACAGAGAAAGGACAATGGTATTTTACCCGTTATGTTAAAGAATTACCAAACCCTGGTGAAATTGTTTTTTACGACCGTAGCTGGTATAATAGGGCAGTGGTTGAGCCTGTAATGGGTTTTTGTAACACTAAGCAATATGAAAAATTTATGCGCCAAACGCCTGAGTTTGAGCACCTGTTGTATGAGGATGGTGTGATAATTATAAAACTCTGGTTCTCCGTTTCCAAAGAGGTTCAAAAAAACCGGTTCGATTCAAGAAAGCTTACGCCCATTAAACAATGGAAGATTAGCCCTGTAGATGAACGCGCTACTGAATTATGGGATAAATACACCCGTTATAAAGAGGCAATGTTTAGCCGCACACATACTACCTACAGCCCTTGGGTAATTATTAATTCTGATGATAAAAAAATGGCACGGTTAGAAAGTATGCGTTATGTGCTTTCAACCTTAGAATATGATGGCAAAGAAGAGGCAGGTAATTTTATTAATCCAGACCCTACTAAAGCAAGTAAATATTACCGCACCGTAGAACAAATAGATTAACCAATGGAAAACAAGGAGCAAAAATTATCGGAAAAGGAGTTAAAACTATTGCTTTCCAAACAAGGTAAAATAGAATTATTGCGAGGCAAGCAGTTGAATCTTAAAAAAGCACTAAGGAGAACTAAATACTTGCATAAGTTAATAGAATTGCAGGAGGAATTATTAAAAATGCAGCAGTGGGTTGCTGAAACAAATAAGCGAGTGGTTATTCTATTTGAAGGGCGAGATGCTGCCGGCAAAGGGGGAGCTATTCGAAGGTTTGTGGAACATATGAACCCAAGGATGCTTAGAGTGGTTGCCTTGCCGGCACCAACCAAGGCAGAAAAAGGACAGTGGTATTTTCAACGTTATGTATTACAACTGCCTAACCCTGGAGAGATCGTTTTTTTTAACCGTAGCTGGTTTAATAGAGCTGTTGTGGAACCGGTTAATGGTTATTGTAGCCAAAAGCAATACCGAGAGTTTATGAACCAAGTAGGTGATTTTGAAAATATGCTTGTAAAAGATGGGATTCAGATTATTAAATTTTGGTACTCTATTTCAAAAGAAGAGCAAAAATCAAGGTTCGACTCTATTCGCCAAGACCCTCTTAAGCACTGGAAGCTAAGCCCAATTGATAATCGTGCACAGGAACTATGGGATGATTACACCTTTTATAAAAATGCCATGTTTGCCAAAGCTAACGGGCCAAATTGCGAATGGAATATTATAAAAGCCGATAATAAACCCAATGCTCGAATCGAATCAATTAAGTATGTATTAAGGGCTATTAATTACCCCAAAGATGATCGGGTTAAAAAAATAATTGAACCTACTGATATTATTCAGTTGGCTGATTCACTTAAATTTGCTAAAAAAGTAGAGCAGTTGATTTCTTGAAAGTTTGCCTTTGTATAATTTATACTGAACTGCTAGCACACCTAATGCTGGCATGCCTGCTTAGTGTTTGTTATCGAGTTCTTTGCTATTTTTCAACCATTCTAAAATAGGTTTCTCGTCTTGATTTCCGACAAGAATAAATTCGCGCTTTTTCTTTCTATTAAATTCAGTTGGAGTAGATATTACAAATATTCTACCGTTATGTGGATACCCACCCATTCCCCATTTCTTTTTAGAGTTATGGTAGAATTCCGCAATATCCTTCTTTTTAATCACAAAGTTATTCTTGTCAAGGTTCAAAAATTCCGAAGGAGTTATTTTATTAAAATTGACAGCATTATAGATAGATTCCTTTTGTTTGTTAACGTAAGAATTAGGATTAGATCTATTCTCATAGTTAACAACCAAAGCTGATTCATTTAGGGCAGGTGACACAGTAGTTTCGGAAGTTAACCCTTTCACTTTAGCAGCAAAAATTTTTTCGTCAGTTAGCCAAACCTTTATAATTCTGTTTCCAATTGCTCCGACATATTCCATTGCAATAAATTCTGTATTTTGTCCCAATGAATTGAGGGGAATTGATAAAAACAGTATAAAAATTGAAAGAATTTTGTTCATGTGCTTCTTAATAATCGCCAATAAGGGTGCAAACTTATTTTTCCTTTAATACCGATTTAACCCACTTTTCTGCTTTATTGGCATCGGTAAATATTTTAGATTCAATACCAAGCTCTTTACTAAAATCTTTAACTCTATTCGAAAGGTTATGAATGATTATATCTTCAGAAATTACTTGAGCATGAACCCGAAGACCATACTTAATAAGCAGCGGAAATCCATCGTTTTTCATATAGTCCATTATGCGATAAAAAGAACCTCTTAGGTTACTAACATCTGCAATAACACCAACAATGCCATTATTAATAGCTACTTGATTAATAGATTTAATAGCGTTTTCGGCCAAGTTATATTCAACAATTCCATGGTAATCTGCATAAATGATTTTACTCTTGGTATCATATCTAATTTCAGCTATTTTATTAGAGTAAATTAATGTCTTCATTCGTTATCGGTTTCTGAAAATACTGTAAGCGTTAAAAATATGGAATATCGCCCAACTTATACAGCTATTGTTGCGCTAAAATATTGCGCTTTTAAAATTATAGCGCAAATATAGGAAGCAAATAATTATAAGTATTATATAATTAGAGCTCGCAAGTGCACGGATTTTATCAATTATGGAGTAAAACCCTTGCACTTTATAAACTATATACCTTGTTGAACCAAACACCTACGGTGAAGGATACACAATCCACATAAAATTAGTAAATTTAGGGTTTAAACTATAATTATTAAACAATGAAAAATTTAAAAAAAGCCAAGAGCTGGGAAAAATACAGCTAAACCGCAAAGCCGCAAAGCCGAAGGTTTGTTGCTAAAAGTGTTTTATTGGGAGTAAAAAACAGCTGTATGGGCAATAAATAAGCCGTTTTAAAAATGAAAACAGACAAAAAAACAAAGGGGCAGAATACTAAACCACCTAAGGGGGCAATAAATCGGAATTTGGTCAACACCGAATAACCAAAATACCCAGTAAATCAACCAGTGTGTGGGTTATCAAAAAAAGCCTCAGCGAAAATCATCGTTGAGGCTTTTTTATGAAGGCATTTTGGCTATTCGGCTAAGTGTTAACTGACTGATTAATTGGTATTAAGGCTTTTTTTAGCAGGCCTTAATTAAAGGGGTGCATAACATTTTGTTTCTATGTGCTTGTTCCTGCTGTTATTTTAGGAATAGGTAGAAAAAGCAAATTTTAATGTAGCTTAGGATTTGTACAAAATGTTGCGCCCTTAGCAGATATTGAAATAACCTAAAAATTAGCCTTTATACCAATGTTAAATGCCATAGGCATACCTGGTCGTAAACCTGCGGGTCTTCGAGCTACCAAATACGCTTTGTTGGTTAAGTTAGTCGCATTGGTAAATAACGATACATTTTTATGGATAGAATAATTTGCACTGGCATCTAGTATAAAATAGGCTTCCGTTTTTTCGTTGGCAGGAATGGCACCTTGCCCGGGTGTAGTACGCATCTCATCAACATACCTGCCGCTTAAGTTTATATTAAATTTTTCGTGTTCCAAGCCAAGTATAAAAGTAACTTGATTATTGGCTAAGTAAGGAAAATCGTCTCCTGCTTTCACTTGCCCCCAGCTATCGTTATTGCTGTCAAAATCATTCTGAAATTTGGAATCGGTATAAGTATATACAATTGAAATAGGTAAACGAAATGCCGTATAAGGCTTATAGGAGAGCAAATCATACGTGAGTTGAAACTCCAAGCCTTTTGTAAACACTTCGCCTGCATTATAAAGTTCTGTGGTACCCCCACCTCCAGCAGCCGCAAGGTCTGTTCCAAGCAAATTACTGTAATCATTTACAAATACTACCGCTTCACCCGATACTGACTGTTTGTTAAACCTAACGCCTAACTCATAATTAACGCTTTCTTCGGGTAGAGTGCCCTCCTTTGATCCGGGAGGAGAAAACCCTTTATGCACTCCTGCAAATGTGTTAACATATTGATTAAGGCGATAATCAAGCCCAATTCCTGGGATAAAAACTTCAACTTGGTTACTTCTTTGTTCTAAGTCAGTTCCTGTCCTTTCTATATCGTTTTTTCCATAATCCATTTTCGATAGCGTCATATTTTCGTAACGCAGACCGGGGATTGCAGTAAATTTACCCATCACCAATTTGTATTGAATATAGGTTGCAAAGGCTCTTGCCGATTCAATCCTATTGCTTTCAGTGCCGGGGGTTCCCGATTTTGTTAACTCCATTATACCCGTATCCATCGCATACTCATCTACCCATTGAAAACGATCCATCTCATCTTTATGCAGCCTAATGCCCACATCTATATCATGACTAATGTTGTTGGTATTAAAATTAAAACTAAGTATTGTTTGCACGCCTTGCACATTATATATTCTGTTATTGGCTTTCACAAATAAAGCATCGGGGTTGGTGCTAGAGCTGCCATTTAAAATAGTATAAGCATCGTTATAATCATGTGGGTTATCAAGAATGTTTGTAATGCCTGTTATATTTCCTGCATTGTCTTTAACCTCATATAATTTATACCAATTTCGGCTAAGGCTTGTGCGGTACGCAGTAGTAGTAACGCTAAATAGTTCTGAAAACCGAGCAACATGCGTAAGCGATAATTGGGTTTGTTCCGTTGTAATTTTATCAACCTGTGAGCCGGAATACCTACGGTAAGGGGTGCTGTCAAAGTCTTCTTGTGTTAGGCCTAGGTAAGTTTCGTTTGAGATTTCATTTACCTGAGCAATTTTAAACATTAAAGATTGATACACTTTAGCAGTCTCGCTAGTATTAATTCTTACCTTGGCAAGGTAATCTTTTTTGTCAAAGCCAGTATTGCCTCCATTATCTAGTTGTTTAAACCCATTGGAGCCGTATTGATAGGTTTCTACTAGGTATGCTACATTTTTATGTGAATTGCCAACATAAGCGTGCATATTTCTGCCTCCATAACTACCTGCTAATAAATTTATTCGTGCAGAAAATTCATTAGGAATTTGCGTTGAAAGTAGGTTAATTGCTCCCCCTGTTGTATATGGGCCGTATTTTATTTGGCTGCTCCCTTTTAGTATTTCTACCCCTTGCATGCGCCCAATCGTTGGAAAATAATAAGCTGCAGGAGCGGAGTAAGGGGCGGGTGCCATAAGTACGCCATCTTCCATAATGGTAATCTTCGAGCTACGCTCCGTGCCAGTACCTCGTAATCCTATATTTGGCCTTAGTCCAAAACCATCCTCTTCTACTAAATTTACGCCCGGCACAGCGCGTAAGGTTCTGCTAACATCGGTATAGCTAAATTTATCAATCGCTTTAGGCGAAATATAATAGGCAGACCCAGGCATTTCTTTTATCCCTGCACTCCCTGAAGTCATAACTGTAACCTCTGAAAGCGTTGAAATAGATTCAATCATTGGGAAACTGGCAACCGTAGTTTTATTTGCTTCAATGGTAATTTTTTGGGTTAATGTAAAATATCCAATGGCAGAAACTACAAGCGTGTATTCACCAACAGGAATATTTTTTAGGATGTAATTGCCGTTTCCGTTAGAGGCTACGCCTATGTTTGAATCTTCTATATAAACCGAAACACCAGGCAGGGCTGTGATGCTGTCAATTTGCATTATTTTTCCTTTTACCGAGCCTGTTTGCCCAAATAATAAGTGTGATGTAAAAAAGAGTGTTGCGAAGTATAGGTATTTCATTGAGTAGTATTATTTGAATAACATTGCAAAGTTATTTAGAATTAGTCTAAATAAAAACTGATAAATGTCATTTTATTAAAAATAATGCCTACACTAGCTTTAAACGCATAAAATATTTAACATTTATTTAGAAAGATTCTAATGAAGCCTATTTTAGCCCATAAAAAAAGACCTTGCTACACTAAAGTAGCAAGGTCTTTTTATTGTTTTACTTTCTTACTTATTGGAGCAAAGCAGCAAATCCTGCATTGGCTACATAGTTTTGAAATTCTAAATCTTTAATAGCTTGTCCTTTTAGCTCAGCATTTAGGTCAATGGCTTGCTTTAAGTTTTCAATTACTTTATCAGCAGCACCTTTACGTGCCTGTGTTACTGCCATTGCATAGTAGGCATCAGCGTTTTCGCTGTCAGCACTTACGGCATCGCCAAAAGAGCTAAGTGCATTATCGTAATCTTTATCTAAAAGATACGCTAAACCAAGATTGAATGCATTATCAGAAGAGGCGTTGGCACTTGTAAGAGAAGTAACAGCTCCTTTGTAATTAGCAGTCTTAATTTCCAAATACCCTTTAACACCATTCATTCCTTGTGTGGTTTCGCTATCAGCAGATAATGAACCTGCTTTTGCTAAGGCATCTTGAGCTTTAGCAAAATTGCCTTGGTATGCATAAACCGATGCGCCTGTTACAAAAGCTTCAGCACTTTCTTGTTTGCCATTGGCAAGATCCACTTGCGTTTCTGCTAAACCAGCATATTCACTTGCTTTAGAAGCATCTTCATTAGCCATAGAAACATAAGTAGCCGCTAAGTTAGCGTGTGCATTCCATGAGTCTGCTTTTGTGATAGCTGCTTTGTAAATACCTTCTTTTTCTGATAGGTCAGGAGTAAGGCTTGCTGCATACATTAATTCTTCAATAGATAATGTATCAGCAGAAGCAGAACCGTCAACAATACCTTTGGCTAATACTGAAATTTCAGCATCAGTTTTCTTATCTTTTACATTAAGTATTTCTGTTTTAGCTGTACGTAATCCTGGATATACATCTTTAAATACTTTTTTGTATCCATTAACTTTACGAAGTGCTTTTTCTTTGTCTTCAAATGCACCAGGGCCATTAACAATGTTTAACATTTCAGATTTAGAATCGTCTGATATGCCTTCGTAAGAAGCTAAAGCTGCTTTAAATCCACTCCAATCATCAATAATTGGTTTAAGAATAAATTTGATAGAATCAGCCATTCCTTCATAATCGTATTTATCCATTTGCTTTCTGTAGTATTTTTCAATTACAGCAGCTCTGTCTTCCGATAATTTAGAGTTGATTCTTTCTGTTCCTTCGGGAGAGTGAGTACCCGTTATAGTTACCGTTCTTGTTACATTCTTCTCTGCAATAAATGCTTCAAACTCTTTTCCTCTTTTACTTCTTCTTTCAGAATATTTAAGGTTAGATCTTCCTTGGTCGAAAAAGAAATCGATATTGGTAGGGATTAATTCTTCTTGGTTATTATAGCCGTGGCCAGCATAAGCAGCATAATACACAGGCTTAACTAATTGAGAGGTAGTAATAACCCCAGGTGCTAACGTCATTGGTTCCGCTGCCACTTCTTTGTCTTTTCTTGGGTCTCTAGCTACACCTTTTACAACAACGCTACCGCTTTTCATTGCATCGGTATAAGCAAAAGAGAAACTTTCAGAAGCTGTTGGTTGAGATTCGTTGCTTTGAGGATAATCAGCTGCTTTAAAAACAATTGACTCCAAGGCTAATTCTTGATCACCATATTGGTAAACCACATTAAGGATATACTCTTTTTCTTTAACGAGCATTTTTACTGGAAGCGTGGCCGACATGTCAAACTTTACAGAATCGCCATGTAGCTCCAGTGGGTTAGGGTTTACGTTTATTTGTTGGTCTGATGCCAATTTAGCCATTTTGGTAATTGAACATCCGCTCAAGGTTAAAACTGCCAACAAGATAACCGCATTTAGGACTTTTTTCATTTTATAATTTTTCGTTTTTAATTAGGTACTTTCAAAATGAACTACAATGATATAAAAAAATAACGTTAATTGCCTATACATTGCCCGTTTGTATAGTAATTTTGTATTAATTATTTTTGTTTTAAATGAAAAAGCTACAAGGATTTGTAGAACATCAGATATTTGGTGTTTGTACCAAAATAGGCGAGAAGCTCGGAATTGCTACTTCCAGCATTCGCTTGTCGTTTATTTATGCCTCATTTTTAACCTTTGGGTCACCCATTATTGTGTACATTACACTGGCGTTTATTATGAATATCCGCCAGCATTTACGTAGGTTTAATTCTGCCTGGTATTATTGAGATGGTTAATTGTTTATACCAAACAAGCTTCTGAGACGCCAAACTATAAATGATAAAGACCAAAATTTTCGAACTAGTACAAAAAGGGTCGCACGGACAGAAGTCTAATCTGATATTTGATTATTCAATTCTGACACTTATCGTTCTGAGTATTTTATCCATAATTTTGGAGTCTATTCCTGAAATAAACAAAGAATTTGGAAACCAGCTCTATCAATTTAACATCTTTACTATTGTTATTTTTACTAGTGAGTACTTACTCAGATTATATGTTTGCGATTTAACACACCCCTCTGAGTGACGTGCATTCTTTTTCGAACCGTCATTCAGAAGGAGGAACGACTGAAGAATCTCTTATAAGAGGCATACTAATTTGGGTTCGGTTGAGCCCAGAGATTACCAGGTCTTACCTGCCCTCCGTACAACTTCGGGAGGCGGGCGCTCGGTAATGAGGAATACATTAAGTTTAGTTATATGATAGGTTACTGCCCTTTGTTGGAGTTTTTTCCAATAAATTAATCGTTGATTGTTGTTGGTCAAAAGACCAACAACGGGGTAAAAATTAAAAAATTTGCAAGTTAAATCCGAATTCTATCGGATGCAAACGCACCATACTCCAAATATTAATGGTTATTCTAACGCACTATATTTTCTCTTTTTCTTTATAAAATATTGCCACACTATTGAATAGTCCTCTGTGAATTTGCTGGAAGGTTGAAAGTCGCGCCTTTTTGCTAAAAATTGCTTGCGTGTTTTATACACTTCTTTATGTGCTTTTAAAATAGCCATTGCTTGTTTACCCTTGCCCTGCAAAAGAAAATAGAAAGCACTTAGCCAATCGAGTAGAATACGGACAGTTATTTTTTTACGAAGCTGGTTTTGAGGTACATTTTTAAGTAGTAGGTAGAGGCCATTTCTAAAATTTAAAAAAGTTTTAAAAGGAGACTCATACGCTAAAGTGCCACCTCCAACATGATACACAGTGCTTTTATATAGGTATTTAATTGAGAAACCACACCTTTTAAATCTCCAGCAGAGGTCTATTTCTTCCATGTGGGCAAAAAAATCATCATCAAATGCGCCTACTTGCTCAAAGGCTGATTTACGAACTAAGAAGCAAGCACCACTTGCCCATGAAATCTCAATATTAGTATCGTATTGTCCAGTATCTTTTTCTAACGTATCAAATATTCTGCCTCTGCAAAACGGGTATCCGTAGGTATCAATAAAACCACCAGCACCACCAGCATACTCAAAGTAGGATTTATGCTGGTAAGATTTAATTTTAGGCTGTACTGCTGCTGTAGTAGGCTCTACCTCAAGTACTTTAATTAATGGAGCAATCCAATTAGGCGTAACCTCTATATCCGAATTAATAACTGCTACGTACTCTTCGTTAATGTGATTGATGAGTAAATTATACCCCTTGCTATACCCATAGTTTTCTGATAGCTCAATTAATTTAATTTCAGGATAAGTTGTTTTTAAAAAAATAACCGAATCATCGGTAGAGGCATTATCGCCAATGTAGATGGGTATATTAGTGCTATTGGCAATTAAAACAGGCAGAAACTTGGCTAGAAACTCTTGCCCATTATAATTAAGTATGGCAATAGCGGTGCTGGCCATTACATCATCGAAGATAAATCGAGCCCGGGAATATTAGGAAGCATACCTTCGGTGGCTTTTTTCATTTCTTCTTTGGCCAATACATCCGCTTTATCCATGGCTATATTAGTGGCCGCAATTATTAAATCCTTAAGCATATCCTTGTCTTCCGGGTTGTACAGGCTTTCATCAATAATTAAATCAATTAATTGCTTTTTACCGTTTACAATGGCCTTTACCATTCCAGCTCCCGATTCGCCCTCAGTCGTAATGTTTCCCAGACTTTCCTGCACTTCTTTCATTTTTGATTGAGCCTCTTTTACCTTGCCCATCATTTTCATCATATCAAACATAGTACTTATTTATTTTGCTTTTTACTTACCACTTATTTAGTGCCTGTTTATTGTGATTTTTAAAAATACTTACTTTATGGACAGACTCTATTTAGTTAATCCATTTTTATCCATTCGTTTATCAATTTCTGCTATTTTATGGTGTATAAAGTCTAACTCCTCATTGGTTACGCAGTCAAGTTCTTCAAATGCTTGGTTTAATAGCCTTGCATGTTGTTTAAGATATTTAAGTTTTGCATCTGTTACCATACGAATTTTCTGGATTTTTTTATCTAGTTCGTTGGCATTCATTTCTTTCCTTTTTAATCTAGCCTAAATTGTATATTTAGTTACTCAAAATTAGTATGCTTCCAGTTCGAATATGCTCATTTCCGTTTAAATCTTTTATCCTTGCCCAATAGGCGTAATTACCTGTGGGTGTTTTTTTACCTCTAGATGACCCATCCCAACCATTTACGAGGTCGGTTGTATTAAATAGTGCTTCGCCCCAGCGGTTAAAAATTTGCATTTCATAGCTATCAATAAATTTACCGGTAATGATGAACTTATCGTTTAATCCATCGCCATTGGGTGTAAAACTAGTTGGTATGGCTATTACAGGGTCTCTCTCAAAGGTTAATACATTGGCCCGTGAAGGAGCTACATTATTATCCACCGGAATTGCCCATACCGTAAATAGAAGCGTTTGCTCCTCTTGATTTACCAAGGGCAGTAAATAGGAGGTGTCGCCACCCACATATACACTATCTATTAACAGTCCGTTCTTGTTTTTTGTAACAACATAAAATCCTTGAAGACCATCAATCCACCCTGCATAATTATTCCATGTAAGCTCGGTGTCTGCCATACTATTAATACTGCCTTCTAAAAAAATAGAAGAGCCTATGAGGTTAAGTGGCGATGTATTATTGCAGATGTCAATAATCTGAACAGAAATATACTTAGGTTCAGAATCATATATTTGATTGATATAATTTGTTGCCACGGTGTCGTTGCCAATAATGGTGCCATCTGCCAAGGTGCTATATACCTTATAATAGGCGGGCGTTGTATTTTGTGGTATTTGCCATGTCCATTCAACCGAATCTGCATTGGTAATACTGCTTATATTATCAATGGTTGGCGGAATATCTGCCGAAAAGGCTGTTTCGCATACTTGTAACGAGCGAGAAATACCACCACTAAAATCTATTTCTACCTGGTAGCAATACTTGGTATTGCAAATAACCGTGGTATCATTAAACTGAAAAGTAGGGGTGTTAAAAAAGTGTAAAAGGTTGCCATCTCTTAGTAAATTAGTGGTTTGCCCTAAGCCAATGTCAACTGTTTGCCAGCTAGTTGTAATTTGATTGTTTTGCGCAGATGCACTTAAATTAATGGTGCAAATTTCATTCGAATACGATTTAAAATTACTGCAAGCATCATAGGTGGCAATTCTAAAACAATACCTGTTTTGGGTGAGAGCCAAGCTAGTTAGTGTATCAACGCTTGTATTTTGGTTTACATTTTTAAATAAAATAAAATTTGAATTATCACCTACCGATACTTCTAATTTATTAATGGAGTTTGCAGGTAAATTATAATTAAGCTTTAGACTCGTATTATCGAGTTGAATGAGTGAATCTACTTGGGCTGGCAAAACGGTTGCCAGAGGGTCGAAAAGGATAGAAGTTACCCCACATCGGTTGGTGGCCGTTGTAAATAAACCCGTTACTGCTACTGTTCTTTGGCTATTATTAGCGTAGGTATAGGGCAAAATGGGGCTTCCCCTAGGAACGGTTATAACGGTGCCATCGCCATAATTAATCTCATATTCATCGTAATAGCTGTCATTAATTTGAACCAGTAATTCTAAACTATTGCAACTTAATAATTCAACTTCGGGTAGTTCTGGTGTTACAATAATTAATTGAATGCTATCTTCTCTTTCTCCGCTTGGGCCCTGAATAAATTGATATATCCATACAGTATCTGGAGCAGTATAAGTATATACAGGATTAGAAGTTTCCGTAGAGCTTCGGCCTTCAAATTTATAAGCAATGGGGCATGGAGAATTGCTGCAAATGCCTTGATTTATATTAGTAACTGTAACCGTTAAATTATGACAACCTAATTGTTGATTTACCTCAAAGTGGCCTCTAACGCTTGTGTACTGAGCCTCCCCTTGTTTTGCAAAAAACAAAAAACAAATAAAAAGAGGCGCAATCCATTTTGCATTCATTTATAGGCTGTAATTTTTAAGAAATTGAGTGGCCTTAGCCATATCGTTGTGTAACACCCTGTCTTCTTTAATAAACGGCACTTCTTTTCTAAAATTGCTTACGAGTTCTTCTAACACAGGCGAAGTTTTTAACGGCTTGCGTAGTTCCAGGGCTTGCGAAGCCGTAATTATTTCGATACCCAGTATTTCAAATAGGTTATTAATTATTTTATGTGCTTTGGTGGCGGCATTCGCTCCCATACTCACATGATCCTCCTGCCCGTTAGACGAAACAATAGAATCTGCCGTGGCTGGGTGGCATAAATTTTTATTTTGGCTTACAATAGAAGCCGCTGTGTATTGTGGTATCATTAGTCCTGAGTTAATACCCGGATTGGCCACAAGGTAATTGGGTAAACCACGACTGCCTGAAATTAATTGGTAGGTTCTGCGTTCGGATATGCTGCCCAACTCTGCCATAGCCAACGCCATAAAGTCTAAAGCCAACGCCAAAGGTTGCCCATGAAAATTACCTGCCGAAATAATTAAATCATCATCAGGAAATACATTTGGGTTATCTGTAACCCCATTTATTTCTTGTGTAAATACTTGATTTA
This sequence comes from Cyclobacteriaceae bacterium, assembly GCA_026989535.1. Lineage (GTDB taxonomy): Bacteria > Bacteroidota > Bacteroidia > Cytophagales > Cyclobacteriaceae > JAKISE01. The sequence goes on along the minus strand of JALSJD010000201.1, from coordinate 138 downwards.
CATAGGTTAAGACATCGTTGGTAGCTCCGTGCACTTGCGGAATGCAGCGGAAAGAGTAGGGGTCTTGTACGTGTTGTTTCGGTTGAGCGATGAGCTCACTTCCTTTTAAATGGTTCCGTATTTCTTTGGCCACAATTG
>JALSJD010000200.1 GCA_026989535.1 Cyclobacteriaceae bacterium | reverse complement strand
CACCTTTATTTATTATCAATTAATCCTCTTCCACTCTTTTTAATTACTCCTTGCTTTTGCAAATCTACTGCAATTACATCTAAAACACCATTTACAAATTGCTTGCTTTTGGGGGTGCTATACTTTTTACATATTTCTAGGTATTCGTTAATAGTTACTTTAACAGGTATCGATGGAAAATGAATCATTTCTTGAATGCCCATTTCGAGTAGTACCATATCTGTGGAGGCTATTCGATCAATGTCCCAGTTTTTAGATTTAGCTGCTATTAATTCTTCATACGTATCTTCCTCTGCCAATGTTGTGTTAAAAATGGTTTTAAAAAACTCCAAATCGTCCTCCCAGTTATAAGACATCTCCAACAAACTAAACGTTTGGTTTTCTTCAAGGATTTTAACCGTTTTGGTTACAAGGCTCTTTAAAATAGGCTTATTTTCAGACCATCGTAAATCAATCAGTTCAAAAAAATCGTTGATGGTTTCATTTTTAAATAAGACCGACTTTATTAAGTATTGAATAATGTCTTTATCTTCTTCAAAACTGGGGGCTTCTTTTTTAAGGTACTCATTAAATTGTTCCGATGGTTTAATAATATTTTTTAACCAACTTTTTAAGTCCTCTTTAAATTCTTGCCAGTCATAGCTGCTTTTGATAGCTGCATTTTCAAGCTCCTTATTGCTTTTAAGTTGGGCTATTACCTTATTATTAACAAAATTAGTATAAGGAGGAGTTCCTTTTTTAGGTTTTTCTGTTGCTGCAATATGCGATAACTCCACTACTAAATTAAGTACCCACGTATATTGCCCAAGCAACTGATTTACCCCTTTAAGCATTTCTTCTCTCAGTGCTCTGGTGTCTTTATCAAGCAAATCGTAATAATAAGAAATGGCTTCCATTACTTGCTCATTAATAACATCGGCACTGCCTTCAAAAACGTTAGCAGCCTTCGATTTATAATGTGCCTTAAAAAGTTTTTCGGCTTCCTTATTTTGCTCCTTAAGCAGTTTTTTGTCTTGCACCTCCATAGAGTTGAGGTTGGGTGAAAACACCTTGGACAATTGGCTTAATGCTAAATTATAATTGGCTGTTTTGCAATGTTTATACGCAAATAAACTTTGCATGGCTTTAATTCTTAAGGTGCGTCTGTTAAGCATTTTAGTAAATAAAAGAACGAAATTAAGGCAAATGAATGAATTACAAATGCCTTATATATAATTTATTAATAAGATAATTTTACTTTTCCTATTGATTCAATACGCTGCTCTGCAATTTTAATGGCTGCTTCTTGTGTTGAAATTTTTTCAGCGATGGCTAAATCAAAAATTCGGGTACAGGTATCGTAAATACCTTCGGTTTGCTTTAAGCTAGACTCTTGGGTATAAGTACCATAATATTCGGCTCCAACATTTATTAAACCTCCAGCATTTATTAGAAAGTCGGGGGCGTAAGTAATGCTATAATCTAAAAGCATATAGCCATGTCGCTTTTCGTCTTTGAGCTGGTTATTAGCAGCACCTGCAATAATCTTAGCCTTTAATCGAGGAATGGTGTCGTCATTTACAGTGGCTCCTAAGGCACAAGGCGAATAAATATCTACGTCTAAATCATACACCTCATCCATTCCAACAACTTCGGCACCCGTACTTTTTGCTACTTGCTTAAGCTTGGCTTCATTAATATCGGTAATATATACCTTGGCTCCTTCTTTTACCAAGTGCTCTACCAAGTACATGCCAACCTGACCAACCCCTTGTACGGTTACTTTTTTATCTTTTAAGCTATCCGATCCAAACACTTGTTTTGCCGAAGCTTTCATTCCCATATAAACCCCATAAGCTGTAACAGGAGAAGGGTCGCCACTGCCTCCCATTGACTCCGGAATACCTGTAACATGGTCTGTTTCCATATGCACGTACTCCATATCTTTGGTTTTCATATTAACGTCTTCAGCCGTAATGTATCTACCGCCAAGGCTATCTACAAAACGACCAAACCTACGCATTAAAGCTTCGTTTTTAATTTTGTTGGCATCTCCAATAATAACTGCTTTGCCTCCACCCAAGTTTAGCCCACTAATGGCTGCTTTATAGGTCATGCCTCTTGATAAGCGGAGCACATCTGTAATGGCTTCTTGCTCTGTTGCATAATTCCACATTCTGGTGCCGCCCAAAGCTGGGCCTAAAACTGTATTATGAATTCCAATAATGGCTTTGAGCCCTGTGGCTTCATCGTTGCAAAAAACCACTTGCTCATGACCCATTATTCCAACTTTTTCAAAAAGTGATTCGGAAACAGGATTTTCTATTTCTTTTACTACCGACATTTCTATTATTACTTGGTTAACTTAGTTTATGCTAGTTTTGTGTTCCATTCGAAACACGGCTGCATTCTCAGGTGCAAAAATAAAGGATTTTACCCAGTATATAATCAGTGTTTGGTGTTTACTTAGTGCTTGTCTGTAAACTCCAATAAACAATATTCAAATAACAAATAAATCTCAAAAACGAAAACATCAACCCATGTAAGTGTTTGGTATTTAGGTGATTGAAATTTGAGATTTATTTGTTATTTGAATATTGTCATTTATTATTTCTGAAAATATTGACTTTATAGACAGGCACTACTTAGAATTCGTCTATAAACTCCTCTAGCTGCGTTATATTTGTTCAAAAAATACTCAATTACCTTAATAATTCCGATAGCTATCGGAACCGTTTTTTGAACTTCATAAGCCTTGCTAGAGAGTTTTATAGCCCAAACTCTTGACTTTCTAAATTAGGCACCGACTTGATAGCTATTGGGTTTATAGACGGACTCTACTTATACAACCATTATACATTGAAAGAACTAAGTCATTTAAACAAATACTTGTATCGCTATAAATACCGGCTTCTCTTGGGTATTTTGTTTACCATTCTCACCATCATCTTCCAAATTATACCTGCTCAGGTAGTGCGCTATTCGTTGGATTTAGTGGTAGAAAACATTTCGCTCTACCAATTATTTGAAGGCGGCAAACTAGCACCTAGTATTTACAGTCATTTTGCTTCAGGCATTGTCATTTTTGCACTATTAATTCTTTTGTTGGCATTAATAAGAGGCCTCTTTTTGTTTTTTGTAAGGCAAACGATTATTGTTATGTCGCGCTTAGTAGAGTACGATTTAAAAAATGAAGTATATGAGCATTACCAAACACTCCCATTAAGTTTTTACCGAAAAAATAATACGGGCGATATTATGAACCGAATTTCGGAAGATGTGAGCAGGGTTAGAATGTATGTGGGGCCATCTATTATGTATGGATTAAACTTAATTATTCTCTTCCTTATTCTAATACCTTACATGCTTTCTGTTAATTTAGAATTAACACTCTATGCATTATTGCCACTTCCTTTCCTCTCATTCAGTATTTATTATGTAAACAATATCATTAATAAACGCTCCGAAGAAATTCAAAAAAGCCAGTCAGATCTTTCCACTTTTGTACAAGAAGCATTTTCGGGAATTAGGGTGTTAAAATCGTATGTACGCGAAGGCGATTCGCTAAAATCATTTACAAAATCCTCTGATATTTATAAAAACAAATCGCTAAAATTAACACGGGTAAACGCCCTGTTTTTTCCCATAATAATGGCAATGATTGGCTTAAGCACTATTTTGGTTATTTATATTGGTGGTAAGCAAGTAATTGCAGGTGCCATAAGTTATGGCAATATTGCCGAATTTATTATTTATGTAAATATGCTTACCTGGCCTGTTACGGCTTTGGGCTGGGTTACGAGCATTATTCAAAGGGCGGCAGCAAGTCAGATGAGGATTAATGAGTTTTTGAACGAGAAAAACGACATTATAAGCGAGAAAAACAGTACGTCAGAAATTAAAGGACGGATTACCTTTAACAAGGTTAGTTTTACCTATCCTGAGTCGGGCATAAAAGCCATAAACAATTTTAGCATTGAGGTGGAAGCCGGTAATTCTTTGGCCATTATTGGCACTACCGGTTCTGGCAAAAGTACTATTGCAAATTTACTAACTCGCATGTTTGATGTTGATAAGGGGGTTATTAATATTGATGGACAGCCTATAGAAGACTATAACCCAGCTTGGCTGCGTTCGCAAATAGGATATGTGCCGCAAGAGGTGTTTTTATTTTCGGATACAATTGCCAATAATATTGGGTTCGGAAGTCAGGACATTTCCATTGAAAAGGTACGTCAAGCGGCTAAAGATGCTGATTTATACGACAACCTAATGGAGTTTCCTAACCAGTTTGACACGGTGTTGGGCGAGCGAGGAATTACACTTTCTGGTGGGCAAAAACAGCGCGTATCTATTGCTCGGGCTATTGCCAGAAACCCTAAAATATTAATTTTAGACGATGCGCTTTCTGCGGTTGATACTAAAACTGAGCATATTATACTTAATAGTATGAAACGCATTATGGAAGGTAGAACCTCCATAATTATTAGTCATCGCGTATCGTCTGCTAAACTGGCCAATACCATTGTAGTGCTACATGAGGGTGAAATTTTGGAGCAGGGAACCCATAAAGAGCTTATGGCTAAATCTGGCGCCTATAAAGCACTTTACGCCAAGCAACTGGAGGCAAAAGAAATACTGGAATCGTGATTTGTGATGATATAATTCTCCTATCTCCACCTAATTATTTTTCCTGATTTTTTGCTACTAATATCGTTAGGTATTGACGCCTTTACAGAGTTATACAGTGCTTTTGTTAATCCTTTTTTGGCAAAGCTCTTATGCACAACCAAGCTTACTTCTCGCACTGGCACCGGATTTGAAAATGTTCTAACTTTATCGAGCTCAGCCTCGGTCATATCAAGTGTTGCTAATTCTGGCAAGAGGGTAAGTCCATTATGGTAATCCACTATTTTTTTTAGTGCCTCTAAAGAGCCACACTCAAATCTAAATTTTTCGCTTTTGCTTTTGCGAGGCTTGCAAATATTTAATACCTGATTTCTAAAACAATGCCCTTCATTTAGCACCCAAACATCGCCTAAGTTAATGTCCTTGGGAGCTATCTCAAGTTTATTAAATAAGGGGTTAGTTTCGGATACATACGCTACAAACTCTTCGTAAAATAGAGGAAGCTCCTCTAGTTGATTATGCTCAACAGGAGTTATAATGATGCCAATATCAAGTTGGTTCTTTTCAATCTTCTCAATTATTTGATCAGTTATTAACTCTTGTATTACTAGGTTAATATCAGGGTAGGATTTTAAAAAATTATTAATAAATAAAGGAAGTAAATAAGGAGATAAGGTAGGAATAATACCCACCCTAAGTTCGCCCGAGAGAATCTCCCTTTCATTGGAAATAACCGTTTTTAGCTTACCAGCTTCCATTAAAATAATGCGGGCTTGCTTAATAATTTTTTTCCCAATCTCGGTAGGGGCAATGGGGTGCTTCGATCTATCAAAAATTTGCACTTCTAGTTGCTCTTCCAATTTTTGAATTTGCATACTTAGGGTTGGCTGAGTTACAAAGCACTTTTTAGCTGCTGCTGCAAAATGCCTCTTATCATCCACTGCCACAATATATTCTAATTGAACAAGGGTCATTTTATTAAAGGCTATTAACTTGAACTCAAATTTAACCTAAAAAAATCTTAGTATTATTCACTGTTTTTTTAAAGGGCATCTCTATTAATTGATTCGCATCAAAATTTTCATAGTGTTTTGCAGGCGAGAATAATTTTTGAGGTACTATCGGGATAATACAAGAAAATTATAGGAAGCATGAGAAACACTATGAAAACCCTACGGGAACAAAGATAAACAACGATTTGACTTCGTTATATTTTTTTTCAATAGCTTTGGCTATTGAAAAAAAATATGCCTTGCAAATCATTATTTCTTTTTGTTTTTTGAAAGAAATGAATTAATAGAGGTGACCTAAAACCTATTTCAACTAAAATAGCGCATTAGCCACTATATAGTAGCCCTATTAAGTTAACCCAAAATTAGGAGAATTGCCATCTAACGAGAGGCTGTTAAAACAAAAGGCTCCTTTACAGAGCCTTTTGTAACCTAACCTACTTTATATGAAGAACTGTATGTAAGACAATGCTTGCATACAAAGGTTTAACGGTTAGTTAGTTCTTTTATTTCAATTACGGTTTTAATAAATCTGGATTTTCAAATTCGTTGCCAATAACTTTGCACGTATTCGCTTCAAACCTACCAAACGATTTCATCGTCATTTGTCTTTCTACATCGGTATATGACCAGCCTCCACGATTATTATCCCATATAATAATGTATTTTTTTTCATCCATTTGAACAATGTCGCGCTGAAATACATCTGTGTTATTTACATCTTTTTGACCCGTATATTGCATAATCTCCATATCATCGTCTTTTACCCGATCCATGTCTTTATCACTATAAAACATAAAAGAATGGTGCTCCGTAGAAAACGATAGCGCTCCTGATTTATACATACGTTGGCTCTTTTTATTAAAAGCCCTAAACTTTAACTCAATATTAAGCATGCCACAAATCTACTACTAACTAAAATCATTTTGCAAGTGTATGCGCTTATAGATTGTATGAAGATTGTTAATTATTATTATTCTCGCTACTTTAAAAACAAAAAACATTGACATGAAACATAAGAAAAACTTTAAAACTGCGTTTACAAAAGGAAATATCTTAGCTTTTAGGCTTACCCCTAGATTGAGCGATTCAGTAAAGCGATAAGTCTGCTAGCAAGGCAAGCACTAATATTACATCCTTTCTAACTCTACTGTAAAATGCCGCATAATTGGGGCTTCTTTTAGAATCATTAAGCCACGTTTTATTTTCTTTCTTCGGTCGAACACATTGCAAACAGCAGCAGCTATGTAATCCATATGGCTATTAGTGTAAACCCTGCGTGGAATTGCTAAACGAACAAGTTCTAATGTTGGGTAGCGATTTTCTCTGGTTTCTGGGTCACGGTCGGCCAGCAGGGTGCCTACCTCAACCGCCCTAATTCCTCCTTCTAAGTATAGTTCTACTACTAAAGTTTGAGCAATATACTCCTCTTTGGGGATTTTTGGAAAAAACTTTTTAGCATCAATAAAAATGGCATGACCCCCAGTAGGCTGTAAAATGGGCACCCCGTAGGCAAGCAATTTATCTGCTAGGTATTCTACTTGCCTTATGCGTGTATCTAAATAGTCAAATTCTGTGGCCTCATATAAGCCCTGGCAAAGGGCATTCATGTCCCGGCCTGACATGCCACCGTAGGTTACAAAACCTTCGAACATAATATTATATACACTTGCTTTTTCATAAAGTTCTCGTTCTTTAAAACCAATAAACCCACCCATATTTACAATCGCATCTTTTTTACTGCTCATGGTCATTACATCAGCGTATGAGTACATTTCTTTTACAATTTCTTTGATGGATTTTTCTGCATAGCCTTCCTCCCTTTTTTTAATGAAGTAGGCGTTTTCTGCAAAGCGCGCAGAATCTAACAGTAGTTTTGCTCCATATTGGTGGGTAAGAGCAGATACCTCCCTCAAATTTTGCATCGATACAGGTTGCCCTCCAGAGGTATTATTGGTAACGGTAATAATAACCATGGGTATCTTTTCAGGTGAATTTTCATCAAACACTTTCTTAAGTTTACTCAAGTCAACATTTCCTTTAAAAGGGTGAATTAGCGTAGAATCAAACGCTTGGTTTATTGTACAATCTACTGCACTGGCTTTTCTAAATTCGATATGTCCTTTGGTGGTATCAAAGTGGGAGTTGCCCGGTATAATATCTCCTTCTTTTACCAATACCGAAAAAAGTACATTTTCAGCGGCTCGCCCTTGGTGTGTGGGTAAAAAATCGTTAAAACCAAATAACTCTTTAATGGTCTCTTTCATTTTTATGTAGGAAGTTGCGCCTGCATAACTTTCATCTCCCACCATCATTTGGCTCCATTGTTTATCGCTCATGGCGCCTGTGCCAGAGTCTGTTAATAAGTCAATAAAAACGTATTCGCTTCTAAGGTTAAACACATTATAATGTGCTTCTCTAAGCCATTTTTTGCGTTGTTCACAATTACTTTGTTTGATGGTTTCCACCATCTTAATTTTATATAATTCTGCAAATGGGAGTTCCATAAGTTGAGTGTTTTTAAGATTAAAAAAATAATTTAATTTAGCTCAAGTAAGTTATTGGAATCGAAAGGTTATTTGTTATCCCGAACTCGGGCTTATCGTAGGGGGCTTGCCTACGCCCACCTTGCCTTGAGCAGGCAAAAATGACTGGTTAAGATTAACACCTGCTGAAATTCGTCTCTGCGCTTGATGTTAAGAAACAGGTTCTGAAAAAATGATTGATCAAAACGGAAAAGAAAACCCATAAAGCAAAACTAAGCAATAGGGTTTAATTAATAGAGTAATTAAACAACCTGTATCAGGGCTAATAATTTTATTCCGCTGGTTTTTTTCTACCAATAGGAATCCCCATATACACGTACAGGCTGCTATTTCTAGCATTAAAATAATCATCTTTAAAAATATTGGTTAACCCATAAAAATATTTTACGCCAATATTCATGCCTGTTCCTTTTCTTAATTTATAGCCAACGCCTGCTATGGCTGCCACTTCGAGGCGAGTAAATAAATCTCTGTTATCGGTTTTAATTTCCACCTCTTTATTGTTTTGTTTACCTTTAAATATTAAAAAAGCTTTATTTCTAAGCGCAAATTGGGGGCCGGCATACACATAAAAGTGATTCTTAAAGCGATATTTTAGGGCTACTGGTACATGAAAATAAGATAATTTCTGGCTGTAATTACCCCCACTAAGATACACCGAGGCAGTATCTAATATAGATATATCCTTTGGGGTTAAATTATCTAAACCTACATTTGATTTAATTAACACACCTGTGTTTAAGTATAATTGATTTTTAAGTTTAAAATCGAAGTAAAAACCAATGTTAAAAGTGGATAGCATTTTGCTACTTTCGAAACCCGACATTTGGGAATGATTGATGCCTCCATCGAGGCCAAATTCAATTTTGTCGGAGTTAAGCTTATCGCCTAATAGTAACGAAATTAATACTTGCGATTGACCCGCAAAAAAAGCAAAAGTAAGAAGGAATAATATACCTGTTTTTTTAATCATCTTTTGGGTGTTTCCGGAGTGGACTCAACTATTGGGTTACTTTAATTTAACCGCAATGTACACAATGCATTCGCTAAGAACACTAAGAAAAATACTGCGGTCTTTGCGAAATTCTTGGCGACCTTTGCGGTTAAACAGTTTTTACTACCTGAATAGTTGCTACTTTTTTTGAGAGGTCTTTGGAGCATGGGTTAGAAAAGATACCCAAGGTTTAACCCAAACCTTGCGGCTGGCATACTCTCTTTATGCGTTCGGTAAAAATATTCGCCACTATATCTTTTAAAACTGTTTGTGCCATTAATAAACTTATACCTAACCCCAATGTATATATCTATTAAAAACCGCTTACCTATGGAGTTATTCTTGCCTATTAAAACACCAACAGAAGTCATATTCCCATTTGTTTCTACCCAATAATAGTCTGGATTATACTGTGGCATTCCTCCAAATTCTTTAAATTTATATGCCTCAACAAATACTCCAATAAAAGGCTTCTTTCTAAAATTTTCTTTCTTTCCAAAATAATATCGTACTTCAGGTACAAGTCCCTTACTTTCTGTAGTAGAGGCATCAAAGCCTGGTGTAAACCTACTGGTGTTATAAAGCAATTGAACAGTAAGGTTATCAAGAATTTTGCGCTCATAGCCAAGCCCAAAAGAATAAGTTGGGTTCTCTCCGGGTAAATATATAGCTCTGGTTTTTATAATATTTTTTTGTGCCCATACAGTTGCAGATAAAGAAAGTAAACAAGCCAGAAATAGTGTATTTTTAAACATTAGCACTAACATAAGTCTAATTTTCACATTGTCTCTGCTTCCAAATTAATAATCTCACGCCCATCATTGGCCACTACCCCCAAACCTTAGTGCCCTCCGTACAATTTTGACAAATATCTATGCTTTTTCGGTTGGTGAGGAGCTGTTTACGAAACGCATCATATTTTTTATTTCCCCAAATTTTGTCTAAACTATGTTCTTTCAGGCTCCCTTGTTGGTGGGCTGCATCCTTATCAAAGCAGCAAGGCACCACCGAGCCATTCCAAGTAATTACCGAGCTATGCCACATTTTCCAACACTGGTTTTTGAGCTTGTTTTTAAAAGCATAAGTGCCATCAGGTAGTTTTTTATAGCGACTGTATTTTTTAATGGTGGGCATTAAAGAGTTGCCTTGCTTGTAATCGTAGAGCTGTGCGGTTTTAAACGCTACTTTATCTACCCCTAACTCTTTACCTAGTGCTTTTATTTCTTCAATTTGGTGTTCGTTAGGTTTTACTACCAAAAACTGAAAAACAACATAAGGAGTGGTAGATTTCAATTTTTTCTTCCACGCAATAATGTTGCGAGTGCCTTCCATTACTTTGGCTAGTTTGCCCCCAACTCGGTAGCTCTGGTATGTTTCTTGGGTAGTACCATCTATAGAAATAATCAACCGATCAAGCCCAGAGGCTACTGTTTGTCTTGCGTTTTCATCCGTTAGGTAATGGGCATTGGTGCTAGTGGCGGTGTAAAGCCTTTTGCGGGCAGCATACCTAACAAGCTCCGTAAATTTGGGGTGCAAATAGGGCTCTCCTTGAAAATAAAGTAGTAAATAGGAGGCAGTTTTATACGATTGATTAACTATTTTTTTAAATAAATCAACCTCGAGCATACCCGTAGCTCTGCTAAACGAACGTAAGCCACTGGGGCACTCGGGGCAGCGTAAATTGCAACTGGTGGTAGGTTCAATCGAAATACTTACAGGGGTGCCCCACACCACAGGTTTTTTAAACCATAAGGATACATAGTAGCTTGTAGTGATTAGAAACAAGTTTCTTAATCTTAAAAAGGTGAGTTTTTTAAACCAGTTAAAACTATCGGTAAATTGGGGTGTTAACATTGAACGTCCAAGCTAGTAAAAAATATTGCCACAAATAAAGATTAACACTAAGTTTCCCCAATAAAATCTTTCTGTTTGTTTGAGCCTTTGTACATTGATAGCTACTTTTATTGTTTAAGGTATCTTTAACCTAAACGGAATAGCAGCTTTATACATGATACAAAGACTAACCATTTTCACTTTATTCATTCTAGTAGGTTTTGGCTCAAAAGCTCAGGAATTAAGCCCCCAAGCAACCATTTCTGTTTTAACGGTAGAGCCGGGTCACGAAGAACTATTCGCAGCCTTTGGCCATTCTGCTATTCGCATTCAAGATCCCGCAAATAAAATAGACAAGGTGTATAATTTTGGCACCTATTATTATAACCAACCTTATTTCTACCTCAACTTTGCACGTGGCTATTTACTGTATGGGCTTTCTGTAAGAACCTGGGAGCGGTTTCAACCCTATTATGCCTATTTTAATAGGCATGTGGAAGCTCAATATATAAATCTTACGCAGGAGCAAAAACAAAAAGTGTTCGATTTTTTAGAGGATAATGCCAAGCCTGAAAATAGCATGTATTATTACGATTATTTTTATGATAACTGCGCTACCCGAATTAGAGATGTTTTTGAAAAATCGTTAGGAGAAGACATTAAACTTCCTGTAAATTATACGGATAATCCCGGTAGAACTATTCGAGAGTTAACCGACCACTATATAGAAGATGAGTTCCCTTGGGGCAAACTTGGTATTGATTTATGTTTAGGCTTACCAATGGATAAGCAATTGACAGACTACGAATACATGTATTTGCCAGATTATGTTTTTGAAGCTTTTAAAGCTGCCAAAATAAAAAGTGATTCTGGCTGGGTTGAATCGGTTGCTAAAACGGTAACAATACTAGAAAGCAGACCTGCTGATGTACCCAAAACAGTGTTTACGCCCACCGTTGCCTTTAGCTTGCTACTTGTATTCGGCATACTGTTATTTATTCTACAGCTAAAAAAAGGTTGGTGGTTTAGAATGTTCGATTTTGTGCTTTTCTTTTTTGTTGGAATGGTTGGGTTACTTTTGTTTTTGCTATGGGTAGCAACCGACCATAGTGCAGCTGCTGATAATTTTAACATTTTGTGGGCTATACCCATTCATTTAGTGGTGGCATTTGGGTTAGTTCGTAAAAAAACCAAACGCTGGATAAATTGGTATTTAGCTCTGTTAGTGCCTTATTCTATTTTATTACTGCTATTTTGGAAAACTTTTCCGCAAGATTTGAACGAAGGATTTATTCCTATTGTACTTTTGGTAGCAGTTAGATCAATTGCCATAATTTTAAGAAAATGAAAAGATATATTAGCCTTGCACTAATTTGCTTACCAAGTATTGGTTTGTTTGCCCAGTCTGTGGATAAGGCCACTGGCATAAATGGCATTATATTGGGAGTAAATCAATCTGATTTTGGAGATGATTTGTTTTTAATTACAGGAGATGAACCCGCCTATCAAGAAGCCCCAAGTTTGCAATTTACCCTTAAGCGAAAAATAAGGTTGGGCATTAGAGATGCTTCTTATTTGGGTAGCAACTTTCGAAAATTTGGAAAGTACCAAGCCTCTAATATTACTATGCAGTTTTACGAAGGAAAACTATTTAAGGTGCAATGGACTTTTAGAAATAAGCAAGCCTTAACGGAGACCTATAACTATTTATTAGATACCTACGCAGATAAATTTGGAGCTTCTAAAGAAGAAGTGTTTGATGATTTTAGGCAAGTAGAGTGGCAAGGAGGAAAAAAATATGTACAGGTTTTTATGGATACTGAATCGGATGTTACCTTAGTTTTTGAAGACGTAAAAGTGGCTAAAAAGGTGCAGAAAATACTTGCCAAATCTAAATAGGGTTGAATTTTTTTGTGTGTACCTATTCAAATCTAACTATTGGGTTAAACAGTTTTTACTACCTGAATAGGTGCACTTTTGTCTATAAAGTCAGTTAACCCATGCTAAATTTAAAAGAAGCTCAATTAAAGCAGTTGGCCATTCATTTTATTGGCAATGTAGCCGATGAAGAAGGAATGCAACTCTCCAAAAACTTGGTTAGTATTGAGGATGAAATTGCGACCTTACTTAAATCATATTTTCTAAAGCCATTTAAGGAGCAAGAGCTTTATACTTTTCATCACGAGTCGAACCTTGACCTGAATGAAATTTACCATTATGCCTCTGCTATTTTTAACGACCCTGACAGCACGTTTTTGCAATCGGTAAACATTGCCAAGCATTTATATGAGGCTTCATCTCACCCCAACATAAAAGCAGGAGAGCTGTATATTGGCTATTTTGATGAATGCGTAATTAATGGGGAAGTAGTGGAGGTACTCGGCATTTTTAAATCCGAAAATAAAGACACCTATTTAAAAGTGTATCCTAAAGCAGGAGGCTTTGGTATTGAAGGAGAAGCGGGTATTAACATTAATAAATTGGATAAGGGCTGTTTGATTTTTAATACCGAAAAGGAATCGGGCTACCGGGTGGCAGTAATTGATAATACCAATAAATCGAGCGAAGCTCAGTATTGGATTACCCAGTTTTTAAATATTAGACCCAACGAAGACAGCTATTACCATACTAAAAATTATCTTTCGCTTTGCAAAGAATTTGCAGAGGAGGCTTTTCCAGAATCAGATAAAGTAGATAAAATAGACTTGGTAAATACAGCGGTTGAATTCTTTTCAAAAAAAGAAGAATTTAACATCGAAGAATTTAATAATGAAGTAATGCAAGAGCCCTCTATGATTGAGAAGTTTCAGCAGTATAAAGACACCTTTCAGGAAACCAATGATGTGCCTTCGTATGACGAATTTGAAATATCGAAGCAAGCGGTAAAGCAGAGCAAGCGTGGTATTAAATCGGTTATTAAGCTAGATAAAAATTTTCATGTGTATGTACATGGCAACCGCCAAAATATTGTACGAGGTTATGACGAACAGTTGGATATGAACACTTATACCCTCTATTTTAAAGAAGAGAGTTGAGTCCACTCCGAAAACAGGCAATTTTCATAAAAAAATCCTTTTATTCTGTATTTTATGCCACATTTAATATTGGCTAATTTGCTAAACTGCCTTTAAACTCATATCTAAGCTTTTATAACTATGAGTTAAGGCTCCCACCGAAATATAATCTACACCACTGGCAGCTACTGCAGCAATAGTTTCTTCGGTAATGTTTCCACTGGCTTCTACGAGGTAGCGGTCATTAATATAATCAACCGCTTCTTTCATTAATGTTGGAGGCATATTATCAAGCATAATATAATCAACACCGCCTGTGGCAACTACCTGCTTTACTTCGGCTAAGTTGCGGGTTTCCACCTCAATTTTTAAATCTAATTGGTGTTGTTTTAGGTAGGCTTGTGTGGCTTTAATGGCTTTATCAATACCTCCCGCAAAATCAATATGGTTATCTTTTAGCATAATCATATCGTATAAAGCAAATCGGTGGTTTTTTCCTCCTCCAATAAGTACTGCCCATTTTTCTGCCAATCTAAAATTAGGGGTGGTTTTACGAGTATCTAATAATTTTGCTTTATGCGAGCTAATTAAGCTAGTTAAGTAGCGTGTATAAGTAGCAATGCCACTCATGCGCTGCATACAATTAAGCACCAATCGCTCGGCTGTTAAAATGGATTGTGCGCTTCCTTGCACCCTAAAAATCACATCGCCTTTATTAACCCATTCGCCTTCTTTTTTTAAAAAGCTTACCTCTAAGGCTGCATCTACTTTGGCAAAAATCTTTTGAGCTAACTCGATGCCGGCAATAATGCCTTCCTCTTTTATAATAAGCTGTGCTTTATTTTGTGCAATAGCTGGAATGGCTGCTAGCGAAGAATAGTCGCCCGCCCCCACATCTTCTTGCAGCGCAGTAGTGATAAATTGAGCAATGGCTTCTTCGGTTTTGTAATTCATAGTAAAGATTACACAATTAATAGAGGTGCTATTTAGTGCCTCTATTAATTGTGTTTATTCAAAATTGTGCAATACTTTGGGCAGATTGCTTCAAATTTTTTATTGAAAATTTGAAGCAATGACGAAATACAGAAATAAATTACTCCTTTGCAAAACTCATTTCGTGAATTTTAAACTGGTCGTTTATTTTTTTAAGTCGAATCAAAACTCTAAAGGAGGAGTCTATCGTGCGATACTCTCCAATGGCATAGATAAGACCGTTTTCAGAAGTACCTTCGTGGTTAATTTGAAACGACTTTGGAGGATTTTCTTTAAAATAATTTTTAAGTACGCCTTCGGCTTGCGAATGGCTGTAGTGCCCTTCGTTGCCATCAATTTTTAATTCCACTTTATCGTTTAAAAACTTAGATAGTTCATTTGCACTGCCTATTTCAAGTGCCAACCTAACTTGGCCTACCGTTTCGTTTTGAGCCGAAACCAGCAAAGCAGAGAACATAGTTAAGCAAACTAATAGTACATGCCAAATTTTTGATGGTTTCATAAGAGGTGTTCTCTAGGTCAAACTCAGTTAAAAAACAAAACAAAGCTACTCTTCTATATGTATATTTGCAACTTAAGCACACCTCTATTATAATTGCTTATGTCCCCTTGGGTTATCCCGAGCACTCGGGATGCCTTGCATCTAAGCACTTTATTTCTAGCAGAGGAAACAATCAATTAATAGAGGTGTGCTAAAGACTTAAAACACAAATAAAACTATGAAAAAGCGCGTGCTATTAATGATTTTGGATGGATGGGGAATTGCTAAAAATAAATCAGTTTCTGCCATTGATGCCGCCAATACGCCATTTATAGATGGTTTATACAAGAAATATGCACATTCAAAGCTTGAAGCCTCAGGGCTTGCTGTGGGACTACCCGATGGGCAAATGGGCAACTCCGAAGTAGGCCATATGAATATTGGAGCGGGCAGAGTGGTGTATCAAGATTTGGTAAAAATTAACAAAGCAGTAGAGGATGGTTCAATTGCCCAAAACAAAGAAATAAAAGCTGCTTTTAAATTTGCAAAGCAACATAATAAAAATGTTCATTTTATCGGATTGGTGTCAAATGGAGGTGTTCATTCGCATATTAATCATTTAAAAGGATTGTGTGCCGCTGCTCACCAGCAAGGGTTAAGCAATGTGTTTGTACACGCTTTTACCGATGGCAGAGATACCGACCCTAAAAGCGGATTGGCTTTTCTTACCGATTTGGCCGAATATATGGATAAATCCACCGGAAAAATGGCAACCATCACAGGCCGCTACTTTGCTATGGACAGAGACAATCGCTGGGAGCGCATAAAATTAGCTTATGATGCAATGACTAAAGGAGTAGGCACAGTTACCAAAAACTGGGCAGAAGCAGTTCAAGATTCGTATAATAAAAAGGTTACAGATGAATTTATACAACCCATTATTGTTGATGGAACAGCCTCTATTAAGGCAGGTGATGTGGTTATCAATTTTAATTTTAGAACCGATAGAGGAAGAGAAATAACTCAGGCACTTACCCAAAAAGATTTTCTGGAGCAGGAGATGCATAAGCTCGATTTATACTACCTAACGATGACTAATTATGACGATAGTTTTGTAGGCGTAAAAGTAGCTTATGATAAAGATAATTTACAAAATACGTTAGGAGAAGTGCTTAGCAAAAACAATTTGAAACAAATTAGAATTGCCGAAACCGAAAAATATCCGCACGTAACCTTTTTCTTTTCAGGAGGAAAGGAGGTCCCTTTTGAGGGTGAATCGCGCTTATTATGCCCTTCGCCCAAAGTAGCTACCTACGATTTGCAGCCCGAAATGAGTGCAGCTGATATTAGTGCTAAAATTATTCCTGAACTAGAAGCCAAATCTGCCGATTTTATTTGTCTAAATTTTGCCAACCCCGATATGGTAGGGCACACAGGTGTTTTTGAAGCTGCCGTAAAGGCCTGCGAAACAGTAGATGCAGAAGCCAACAAAGTAGTTACGGCTGCTTTAGCCAGCAATTACGACATTATTATTATTGCCGACCACGGCAACCCCGATATTATGGTTAACCCTGATGGATCGCCCAATACTGCACACACCACCAATTTAGTGCCGTGCATATTGGCTTCTAACAACTCCACCTATACCATAAAGGATGGTAAGCTAGGCGACCTTGCCCCCACTATTTTAACAATTATGGGCATAGCTATTCCCAAAGAAATGACAGGCGAAATTTTAGTTTCATCATGAGGAATATCGTATTTATACTATTGCTTTTGGCTGCCCAATGTACGGCTCCAACCCCAAAGGTTAAGCCCGTACGACCGTATTTCGATATCACTCCTTTTGCAAAAAGCCTCATCAGCACCCAAGCGATAGAATCTGGTTCAGTTGTAAAAACCACTATGGTAAATGGGCTAAAAGAAGAAATACAGGTAGCTAAAACAGATTCATTGTTTTGGGCTGTGGAACTACATACATTGGTAATTGCTAACATTAACAAACCTTCATTAGAAGGGGCTTATTTGGTAGAAGAACAAGTAAATGAGCCAAACAGCAATCTTTTGCAAACCATTTACACGGCCTTGCCTAATACTCAAAGCAAGGTAAAAAAGCTTATTATTAAGTACCTAGGTCAACCCAAAGAAATAAGGCAAATATGGGTCGAATTAGAAACCAATAACCCTGTGTATGCCACCAATCAACGTATCCATATTTGGTTAAATGAGTATAATGGCCAATTAAAAATAGATTCGCTCATTAGTTCAGGGTTTAATAAAACGATTTTCTTAGATTCTATGGTTTTTTCTTCTAAAGTAGTTGTTCGTGCCAATTAAAAAACAAAAAACTGCTTTTTTGAAAAGATTATTTATTGCTGAAAACGAAGAGTAAAAATTGCTTTTTACCTAGATTGGGCGATTGAGTAGAGATGAGAAGTGCTGTGGTGCGTAGTATTAATTGGGTTCAGTTTTCTCCCTTTCTTGCGGTAGTATTTTTAGCAACATTGGCAAGGTTAAATACGACACAGGTAATCCAATAATAACGAACGTAGGCACGGCACGTAAAACACTTATCAAACCTTGGTGTAGCTCTTTTTCTTCCTTATTAGAAAGTTCTTCCGTTTTAGATTTTACCAATAATTTACTAAGGTTGGTATTTTTCTTGAGTTCATCATTAATGCGAATGGCATTTTTATCAGTTGTAACTTTTACTCGTTTTAAATATTCGGTGCCTATGTCTGCCAAGTCGTGTCCAGATCTTAAATGATTGAGTTGATCCCAATTTTCCAAAATAAAACCTTCAACCGCTAATAGGCTGTTCTCCAAATCTTCCTCATAAAAGCCCATTTTTTTGTTAAAAGCTTTTAAAAAAATCATTTCAGAGTCTTCGAGCTTACGATCAACCCATACGGTTAAAATAGCCAGTTCAAGGAAGAACTTTTTTAGTAACCACGAATTTTGATTTGGAATATAAATATCAGCTAAGCTAATTCCCTTTTTAAAATCTTTCCATGCTTCTTCTTTTTGGCGAGGTGATAAATGCGATGATTTTAAAAAGAAATCGAATAAGGCCTGCTCTTCTTCTTCAATATTTTTGTTAGCGTGTGCAGCAGCCGACATCACCTTTATAATACTGAGCCTTAATTCCTCTTTTTCTTGCTGAAAAAACTCAGCAATCATTTTTTCGGAACTCGTGTGCATCCACTGTCCAAAAAAGTAAATATCAAGGAAAAGTATAATATTCTCAAAAAACTGAATCCAATAATTAGCCTGTTTCCTGCTCGTTTTTCGTACTCTTTTCTCTAATATTTTTTCAGCTATTTCTAATGGGGATTTCTTTTTGCCTAAAAAGGTGTGTTTAGAAACAGACAACTCAGGATATATTTTATTATAAAAATCACCAATTTTATAAACGGTTTTCATAATAATATTCGAAAAATCATCTTCATTATTAATTTCTTGCTGGTGGTAGATTAAAGAACCACTTATCAAGCTTTCTGCCATTAAAAGCTTTAATTTATTCAGCTCTGTAGCATCGGCAATGTTTTCGTTTTTTAGTGGATGCCCATACATTATGCCAGAGGGTTGTAATATGCGATACATCGAATGCTCGGGGTGGCTATCCGCAGCGGTGTCCTTTAAAAAAGACTGAAATATCGTTTTTCGATACTCTAAATAATCTGATAGCCAGCCGCTATATGAAGGGTTAATTTCCATTTAAAATGAGAATTGTCTTATTGGTAAATCTCTTTAAAACACAATTTACCAATTTCTTTTTAATTCAAATCTTATTGCCATCACAATTTTATTCCGTTTGCATAAATTTAGTTTTATTTTATAAACAAAATACGTACTCTTGATTAACAAAATACACTAATTATGAAGGCTCTTAAATTAGGAATGGTAGTTTTGGCGTTCGCGTTTTTTGCGTGTACTACCAATGAAAAACAAGCAATGATCCAATACCCTGAAACTGCTAAAATTAACCATATAGATACTTATTTTGGGGTAGATGTTGCCGACCCTTATCGATGGCTCGAAAACGATACTTCTGAAGCTACAGGCGAATGGGTAAAGGCTGAAAATGAAGTAACCTTTGGCTACCTCAACCATATTCCATACCGCAAAAAAGTTAAATCAAGGTTAGAAGAGCTTCTAAATTACGAACGTGTTTATGCGCCTACCAAACACGGGGATTGGGAATATTTTTACCGCAATGATGGGCTTCAAAACCAAAACGTGTTGTATCGCAAAAAAACAGGAACCGAGAACGATGAAATTTTTCTTGACCCAAATACGTTTAGAGAAGATGGCACCATTTCGTTGGCTGGCACCAGTTTTACCAAAGATGGTTCACTTATCGCCTATCAAGTATCCGAAGGTGGTTCTGATTGGCGAAAAGCCATTATTATGAATACGGCCACTAAAGAAATATTGGGGGATACCTTAAAAGACATCAAGTTTAGTGGCCTCGCTTGGAAAGGCACCGATGGTTTTTATTACAGCAGTTATGATAAACCAAAAGGCAGCGAACTATCAAGTATGACCCAAGCACATAAACTTTACTATCATAAGCTGGGTACGGCTCAAACAGACGATCAATTAATATTTGGAGGAGAAAATCAGCAAAGAAGATATGTGGGCGCTTGGCTTACTGAAGACGAACGATACCTGGTAATAAGTGCAGCAGAAAGCACTTCTGGAAACGAACTCTATTTTATGGATTTATCATTAGACAAGCCCACACTTATTACTGTAGTTGATAATTTTGATACTAATAGTTACATCCTAGATAACGAAGGGAGTGAATTATTAATTCATACAGATTTTAATGCACCTAATAATCGGTTGATAAAAGTAAATGCAGCCAACCCTACCCCTGAAAATTGGGTAGATCTGATTTCTGAAACAGAAAACGTATTGAGTACTTCAACAGGTGGAGGCAAAATTTTTGCACAGTACTTGGTGGATGCTAAAACTCAAATTGTGCAATTTTTAATAGATGGCACCAAAGAACGAGAAGTTAAATTGCCAGGCATTGGCAGTGCCTATGGGTTTGATGCACTAAAAGAGGATAGTTCATTATACTATACTTTTACTTCCTTTACTACTCCTTCGGCCATTTACAAATACAATATTGTTAATGGAACATCAGCGTTATATCTTAAACCTAAAGTAGCCTTTAATCCTGAAGATTATATGACTGAGCAAGTGTTTTTTGAGAGCAAAGACGGCACAAAAATTCCGATGTTTATTGTGTATAAAAAAGGAATTAAACTTAACGGTAAAAACCCCACTTATTTGTATGCTTATGGTGGTTTCAATGTTAGTCTTACACCCTCTTTTAGCACCAGTAGAATAATTTGGTTAGAAAATGGAGGCATTTATGCCCAGCCTAATTTGCGCGGAGGTGGTGAATATGGGGAGGAATGGCATTTGGCGGGCACTAAAATGCAAAAGCAAAATGTGTTTGATGATTTTATTGCAGCAGCAGAATATTTGATTGATAAGAAATACACTTCGAGTAATTACTTAGCCATTGCAGGGGGGTCCAATGGAGGGTTACTAGTAGGTGCTACGATGACCCAGCGACCAAATTTAGCCAAAGTGGCTTTTCCTGCTGTGGGAGTAATGGATATGCTTCGTTACCATAAATTTACTGCCGGTGCTGGTTGGGCTTTCGATTATGGCACGGCTGACGATTCGAAAGAAATGTTTGAGTACCTTAAAGGATATTCACCCTTACATAACTTAAAGCCAGCAAACTACCCCGCTACTATGGTTACTACTGCAGATCATGACGACCGAGTGGTGCCTGCACACTCGTTTAAATTTGCCGCAACGCTGCAAGAAAATCAACTAGGCGATAACCCTGTGTTAATTAGAATTGAGACCAATGCAGGCCACGGAGCAGGAACACCCACCAGCAAACAAATAGAACAAGCGGCAGATCGCTACTCTTTTGCTTGGTATAATATGGGAGTTGTGCCGCCTCTAGCTAAAAAAGAAATGTGATTAATATCCATAAAGAACGCTCTTGGAGTCTCAGGAGAATTCTTTATGCCTTTTTAAGCATAGGAGCTATTTAATATTCTGCATATCCTGCAACGACTTGTACCGCCCACCTTTTTGCATTAACTCGTTATGATTTCCTCTTTCCACAATCTCCCCTTTTTCTATCACTAAAATTTCATCGGCATGTTGTATGGTACTTAACCGATGGGCAATTACTAAGGAGGTTCTATTGCTCATTAAATTTGTAATGGCTTCTTGTACAAGGCGTTCTGAGTGTGAGTCTAAGGCCGAGGTGGCTTCATCTAAAATTAAAATATCAGGATTTTTCATAACAGCCCGGGCAATACTTAGCCGTTGGCGTTGGCCACCCGAAAGTTTAGCTCCATCTTCGCCAATTACCGTTTGATAACCTTTGGGGGTTTCCATAATAAAATCGTGTGCATTGGCAATTTTGGCTGCACGAATAACTTTTTCTTCGGAAGGATTTTCCATTCCAAAAGCAATGTTGCTCAAAATTGTATCATTAAAAAGGATAGATTCTTGGGTTACAATACCCATATATTTACGAAGAGAATCAAGTGTGCAGTCTTTTAGGTCAACGCCATCAATAGTAACCTTTCCACTGGAAGGATCATAAAAACGAGGCACCAAATCTGCGATGGTAGATTTACCTCCCCCCGACATACCCACGAGCGCAATGGTTTTGCCTTTTTGCAGATTAAATGAGATGTTTTTTAAAACCAGCTCGTTTTCATACTTAAATGAAACATTGACAAACTCAATTCCTTTCTTAAACTCACCAAGGGTAACAGCGTTTTCTTTTTCCTTTATAAGCGGAACATTATCAGTAATTGCAAAAATACGGTCGGCACTTGCAATTCCTCTTTGAATAGAGGTTAGTGAACTCGAAATAACTTTGGCCGGCTGTAGCACTCTAGCAAAAAGCAGTATAAAAGTCATAAAGGCAGAAGCATCCAACGTTGGTTCTTCTCTTAATACCATAGAGCCTCCTAAAAGAAGCAATCCGGCTACTACCAAAATGCCAATAAATTCAGACATTGGACTGGCTAAATCAAACTTTTTGGCCATTGATATATTGAGCCTTTTATAATTAGAAGCCTCCTCGTTAAATTTCTTGGTAATATACTTTTTAGCCGTAAAGGCTTTAATTAGGCGAATCCCTCCAATGGCCTCTTCAACATGGCTCGAAATACTGCCTAACGAACCCTGACTTAAAGAAGCACTCTTTTTTAACCTTTTGGCAAGCGAGGCAATAAGCCCACCTGATAGCGGAATTAAAATGAGGGTAAACAATGTTAAAGTGGGTGAAATTACAAACAATGCCACAAAAAAGGCAATCAACTGTACGGGTTCTGAGAGTATTACTTTTAAAGAATCCGTTATAGTGTGTTCTATCTGTTGTACATCGTTGGTAATGCGCGACATAATGTCGCCTTTGCGTGCGGTAGTAAAAAAGCCAGTGTCTTGGCTTATAACTTTATCAAATACATCTATCCGCAATAATTCTATTACCCTTGTTCTAATAATGGCCAGCAGCACCAATGTTATATAACGAAAAATATTTGATAAGAATGCAGCTACCACCAGTGTAGCCCCAACAAACATAAGAACGCCCATTTTCCCGTTGGCTTCCATAATTTGATAAAAATAGAAATCAAACACCTCGCTGAAATAGGTAATGTTTAAAGAAAAGTCGGGAATGGATGTAGGAGCCGAAGCGGCATCTGTTTGGTTAAAAAGCACCCTAAACATAGGCATCATAAGCGCAATATTAAATACACTAAAAACGGAGTACATTATAACAGCAAATGTATACTGTGGTATATACCAGCCAAGCCCTTTGGCATACGAAAGAATTCGGAGATAGGTCTTCATTAAAATAGTTAAGTGTGCAAAATTAGCTTAAAACTCTTGCAATCGCTGAGCGATGTTCCATCGAAAGACAAATGAATAGATAGTTGACTTATTTGCAAAGGTTGGATTATCGCTTTTTTGCTCTCTAGCCATTAGCTTTAAATCGAAGAACGTATTGTGCTTAATTTGATAGGTAGCTGTAATATCAACAAACATTAGCGAGCTGGCAATGCCCTGTCCTATAAAATTGCCATATTCTTGCTCACGGGTGTTATAGTTTTTTAAAATATTTTTTCCCCAGTTTTCATTAACCCCATCTAACCCATATTTAGCATATATTAATTTAGCTGTAAGGCTTAACTTTGGGATGGGCTGGTATCTTAAAATGCCTATCATTTCATTAAAATTGGCACCCAAAGGGTGGGCTACCGCTTGGTTATAATTAGTGTAACTGGAGTAAATACTTGAATGTGTATAGGTGTAAGGCCTTGCCGAATTATACTCCACCTGCAAATCAAGGTTTTTTAAGCCTAGCGCATCAATATATTTTAACCCTAGTTGGTAGCCAAATTTATTGGCCCACCAGCCGTTGCCTGCTGTTAGCTCGCTTATTTTAAATTCGTCAAGTATAAACTGCCCATACAGTGAAAAATGCTTGAGAAAATTCCATTTTGCATCAACCCCAACCAATGCATTATCTAAACTTCCATTTTGTTGCTCCAATGCCCGATAAAAGATAATAGGATTTAAATAGCCCAACTCAAAATGGTTATTCCCTAAAGAGTCTTCTCTGCCAAAAACGATAGACTCGAACACGCCCAAGTTAATATGCTTACCAATATTAATACCCAACCGGTGTGCCACTAAATATTTTTTAGGAAATTGTGTGTTACCAATGGAGCCTCCCAAATTACCAAACGCATTGGCAAATACTTGGGTAAATAAATTGGTGTAGTTTATTTTCCACACTTGCGTGTTAATTTTAAAAAACAGAGCTGGTGGGCTAAAATCAGACATCAGCATAGAGCGGTATCCGTCACCTATAAATTGGCGGTCGTGCCCAAACTGAAAGTTTATATGCTTAGTGGCATTAAAGCTAACATAACCTGTGGCATAAAAAAAATCGTAGCCGTTAGTGCCAAAGGGTTTCCAAAATCCTTCGCCAGGTATCACTCTATTTTCAGCCACAAAATTTTGTACATATACAGGAAACCGAGCTTGATTTTCGCTAATAAAAGCATAAAAACCAACCTTTTTATCAATTAGCCCCCTTACCTGCACCCCACGTGTATTTATATAAGTGTATTCACTTTGAGCCGATTCGCCTCCATAACTTAGGTAAAGCACCGGGCTCACATGTACACCAATTGCTTCCTCTTTGTCTGCTCCATAATAAAAATCTGATTTGTTTTTATAAAAGTGTTTTAGAAAAGTGCGCTTACTTTCGTTAGTGCTACTGTCAACCCATTCCCAATTATCGTTACGTAAGTACTCCAAATTAAAATCATCCTGCCTCGAACGTTTTAATTTTTGCTGCTGAATGGAGTCTGTAAATTGCCCAACCGCTTTACGGGTATAAGGTTTTACAGCACTGTGGTGGTTGGGTGCCATAGTGCCACTTAGTATTTCGAGCCTATCAATTAAGTGGTAAGTATCTTTGTTAAGGGGGATATTTGTGCTTTGTGCTGTGGAGGCATAGGCATAAATAACGAGCAGAGTGAGTATTAAAAAAGTCTTTTTGGTCAAAATTTTATACTAATGTTTGAAAAACAGTAATTTATACCTCAAATTAAGTAGAAAATATTTGAACAACGAATGAAATTCTCTAACTTTGTGCTCCAATTAAAAAGGCTTGTCCTTTTAATTGCAAAAATAAGTAATAGAAGAAATTTATATACAGATGAAAAAGGGAATACATCCAGAATACAAGCCCGTAGTTTTCCAAGATTTACAAAGTGAGTTCGCTTTTTTAACTAAATCTACCATGGGTTCTAGCGAAACTATTAAATGGGAAGATGGAAATGAATATCCATTAATTAAAGTGGAGGTAACTTCTGCTTCGCACCCATTTTACACAGGCAAGAAAATTTTCTTAGATACTGCCGGTAGAGTTGAGAAATTTAATAAGCGATATAAGAAAAAATAAGCATTGCTTAAAACGATTTATGGAAGTCTCCATCCGCTAACTAGCGGATGGAGACTTTTTTTATATAAACTTCTCTTACTTTTGCTTCTATGAATTATATTCTTTTTGATTCAATTACAGATCGAAAAAAGTTATTGCCTTTTACCTACACACGACCAATGGCTGAAATTAGGGTGGGCATATTAACCATTACTGATAAATGGAAAAAATGGCTAGGTGCTTCGGTTTCGTATTTAACGGAGGAGTATTTATCTAAAAAATATCCGGTAGCTTATCAAGCGCAAAACCTTTACATACCGGGTAACCTTTGCCCTAATAAGCAACTGGTAGCGGCTATTAATGCGTTACAAGTAAATCAAAAATTGGTTAAAGGAGGTATTTTGC
Source organism: Cyclobacteriaceae bacterium (assembly GCA_026989535.1). Taxonomy (GTDB): domain Bacteria; phylum Bacteroidota; class Bacteroidia; order Cytophagales; family Cyclobacteriaceae; genus JAKISE01. The sequence continues at coordinate 25,182 of JALSJD010000200.1, read as the reverse complement.
TTGCTTCTCGGCAAGGAAAAACTGCTTGCAAGCAACTTGGTGATGGATGCAAAGCCATTGAGTTTGAAGGAGAAGTTACGCTCATCACTCAAAACTGGCATATCTTTAAAAATAATGGCAATCAAATTAAAGAAGATTATAACCTAATTACCAGAGGCAGAAAAACTCAGGCGATTAACGACCCATACACACGAACCTATAACGTAGAAAATATTTTTTTGGAAGAAGGTGCCTCCATTAAAGATGCTACTTTAAACGCAGAAAACGGACCCATTTACATTGGCAAAAATGCCAGAATTGAAGAAGGCGCCATTATCCGCGGCCCATTTGCTATCTGCGACAATTCTACGGTAAATACGAATGCACGTATGCGAGGCGATATTACTATTGGCCCCTGGAGCAAAGTAGGTGGAGAAGTGAGCAACTCCATTATTTTTGGATACAGCAATAAAGGACATGATGGGTTTTTGGGTAATTCTGTTATAGGCGAATGGTGCAATATTGGAGCAGATACCAATATAAGCAACCTTAAAAATAATTACGACCTTATAAAAGTGTGGGATTATGACAAAAGAGGGTTTTTAAATACAGGGGAGCAATTTTGTGGCCTTATGATGGGCGATCATTCTAAGTGCGGCATCAACACCATGTTTAATACAGGCACCATTGTGGGGGTTGCAGCCAATATTTTTGGTGCGGGTTTTCCACGAACATTTATCCCTTCGTTTGCTTGGGGAGGGCCTGCAGGGTTTACCACCTTTAAATTGGCAAAAGTATTTGAAATGGCAAAAGTATCGATGAGCCGAAGGCATGGCGACTTTAATGAGGTAGAAAAAGAAATTATTTCCACCATTTTTGAACTTGAAACAGAATACCGAACTTGGGAAAATAACAAATGAGATTTAAAGATATTCATGGTTTAGAGGCGACAAAAAACTTGTTGAGAACTGCGGTAAAAAGCAACCACGTAGCACATGCGCAATTATTTGCAAGTATGCCGGGTGCGCCTGCTCTTCTTATGGCTTTAGCTTATGCTACTTACTTAAATTGCGAAAACCCTACGGAAGAAGATGCTTGTGGAGACTGCTCATCTTGTAGTAAAAATCAAAAATTTGTACATCCTGATGTGCATTTTATTTTTCCGGTAAGCGGCACCAAAAATGTAAAACCAATTGATGCAGAGAGCCGCTTATTTTTAAAAGAGTGGAGGGGGTTTTTATTAACCACACCGCATGGTAACCTCAACGACTGGTCAGAAATATACGGAGGTGAAGGGAAAAAGGCCATTATTAGTACCAAGGAAAAAAAGACGATTGTGAACAATTTAGCCTTGAAAGCTTTTGAAGGAAAGTTTAAAATAATGATTATTTGGCATCCAGAGTTAATGCATAAAAATGCCGCTAATGGCATTTTAAAGGTGTTAGAAGAGCCTCCAGCTAACTCACTTTTTTTATTGGTTTCGGAAGAGCCAGATACCTTGCTTACCACCATTATTTCAAGAACACAACGGTTAAATATTCCTACATTTACCGATCAGGAGCTAAGCGAGCTATTAACCGCTGCCCACGGTGTTGAATCCTCTCGAGCTAAGCAGTTGGCTCATTTGGCCGATGGTTCTTTACGTACCGCTCTTTATTTATCGGCTCAGGTGGAGGCTGATAATTTCAACTTTTTTAAACAATGGATGCGGCTTTGCCATCAACGACAAATGGGAGAATTGGTAGATCAGGCAGATGAGTTTGCCAAGCTAACCAAGGCTGCTCAAGGAACATTTTTAAAATATGGACTTTCCATACTTAGAGAAGCGTTGGTATCAATCAGCTCTACCCAAGAAAAATTATTTAGAGTAGAAGGCGATGAAAAAACATTTGCTGCTAATTTTGGGAAAGTGATTTCTATCGATCAGTTTCAAAAACTTTCGGCCTTAATTTCCGAAGCTGCCTACCACGTGGAGCGAAATATCAATAGCAAATTACTGTTTATGAACTTGTCTATTAACATTTCTAAAGTGTTTAGTTTAAAATGAACCTATCAATTATCACCATTTTGCTTACCCTTTTTTTTGGCGGAGACCCAAAGGGCAAAGACCAAGTAGTTACCATTCACACTGATTTTGGTGATGTTACCCTCCTTTTATCTGATAAAACACCTTTGCACAAAGCTAATTTTTTAAAATTGGCCGAAGAAGGATTTTATAATGGCACCACTTTTCATCGTGTAATTGATAATTTTATGATTCAGGGAGGCGACCCCAATACCAAAGATGATGACCCAACGAACGATGGACTTGGTGACCCCGGCTATACCATACCGGCTGAATTTGTAGAGGAACTTACCCATAATAAAGGGGTTATTGCTGCTGCACGAGAACCCGATCGAGCTAACCCTAGCAAGGCTTCTAATGGCTCCCAGTTTTACATTATCGAAAATGAAGAGGGTTATCACCCCTTAGATGGAAAATACACCGTATTTGGAGAAGTTATTAAAGGGATAGAAGTGGTAGAAAAAATTGCTGTGCAAAAAAAGGATGGCCGAAATAAACCACTAGAGGATATAAAAATGACCATAACAGTAAAAAAAATGTCGAAAAAAAAGATACAAAAGCTATATGGATACACCTATTAAACTTAGTGGAATAGTCCTTTTTATAGTCCTATTTGTTGGTTGTAACTCCAACGATGAAAAGATGGACTCACTTGTGAAAATTCACACTAGTTTAGGCGACATAACCGTACTCCTTTTTGAAGATACCCCTTTGCACAAAGAAAGTTTTTTATCGATGGCCAAAGAAGGCATATACGATAGTACTACCTTTCATCGTGTGATAAAAAACTTTATGATTCAGGGTGGAGATGTGGCTTCCAACCCGATAACTATCGGGTCTGGGTTTTCAAATGAAAGTAAGCGACTTATTCCTGCGGAAATAACCACCCATCATTTACACGCCAAGGGAGCATTGGCAGCAGCTCGTCAACCTGATAATGTAAATCCCGATCGGAAAAGTTCCACCCAGTTTTACATTGTACACGGCCGAACCTATTCTGAAAAAGAAATGCATACTGATTTAAGTAAATTAAATTATGCGGCAGGCATCTATTTACAGAGCGAAGCCAATCTTACTTTACGAGATACCCTCTTTAGTATGCAAGAACAAGGTCGAATGGATGAGTTACAGCAAATACTCATCAACTTAAAAGAAGAAATTGCAGCATATACGGCAATGAATTTGGATAAAACGGCTACACCCGAACAAGTGGCTCTTTATACTGCTGTTGGAGGATACCCTCCATTAGATTTTGAATATACGGTTTTTGGCCAAGTAGTTGAGGGGCTGGATGTAGTAGATAAAATTGCTATTGTGCAAACAGGGGAGGCTGACAGACCGGTAAGTGATGTGATAATTACGATGGAGGTTATAGAAATGCCTAAAACGGAAATTACAGCCAAATATGGGTATGAATACCCTGTTATAAAAGTTGATAAATAATTAGAACCTTGCCACAGCGTAGCAAAGGCAGTAAGACTCCAAGAATCACACAGAGGTCTTAGTGAAACTTTCAGCCTTTGTGGCTTTGTGGCTGCTAAATTAATAAATGAAAATACTACTCACAGGAGCCAATGGCCTATTAGGCCAAAAATTAGTAGAGCTAATTCTTCGCAAAGGCGAGCATAAGCTTATTGCTACGGCAAGAGGCAAAAATCGGCTTCCGATACAGGAAGGCTTTACCTATCAATCATTAGACATTACTAATAAAATAGAGGTTGCCACAGTAATTGGCAAATACAAGCCCGATGCGGTTATTAACACAGCCGCTATGACCAACGTGGATCAATGCGAGCTGGAAAAAGAAGCTGGCTGGGATGCCAATGTAAACTCTGTGAAATATTTGGTGGAGGCTTGCGAGGCTCATAACTGTTACCTGCTTCACCTCTCAACCGATTTTATTTTTGATGGAACCAAAGGGCCATTAACCGAAGAAGAAACACCTGCCCCAGTAAATTATTATGGAGAAGGGAAATTGGCAGCAGAAAAAATAATCATTAACTCCAATTTAAAATGGGCAATGGCTCGTACGGTGTTGGTGTATGGGGTGGTAGCAGATATGAGCCGCTCCAATATTATTTTATGGGTTAAAAATAGCCTCGAATCGGGCAAAGCCATTAAGGTGGTAAACGACCAATGGCGCACACCCACCTTAGCCGAAGACTTGGCCATGGGCTGTTATTTAATAGTTGCTCAACAAGCCGAGGGTATTTATAATATTTCAGGAAAAGATATGCTTACACCCTACGATATGGCACTTAAGGTACGTGATTATTTCGATTTAGAGGGTAGTTTAATTTCCAAAGCAGATTCTTCTACTTTTAGTCAGCCTGCCAAGCGCCCTGCCAAAACAGGGTTTATGATAGATAAGGCCATCAAGGAGCTTGGGTATAATCCACATAGCTTTGATGAAGGCATTGAAATTATAGCCAACCAAGTGGCCGCCCTTCAAAAAAAGTAAAATATAAGCAAAGCCATAGCTCGTGAAGATTTTTTAACGTAGAGCAGGTTAAAAGGAATGAGGCTTGGGCTGGCTAAAAGAGACCTGACACGACACTGGGGTAGGCGTTGGAGGATTCCCTCAAAACGTTTTACATCATCACCCTTAAATATTCTTTTTTTAACAACGGGCAAATTTTATAGCGTTCGTCTTTCGTATCTTCAAATAAGGCTTCGAGTATTTCATACACATTTGCAATACCCCATTTAGATGCCCACTCAAAAGGGCCCATAGGGTAATTAGTACCCAACTTCATTCCTAAATCAATGTCTTCTTTGGTGGCAGTGCCTTCCATAACCGTGTAAAAGGCTTCATTAATTACCATAGCAATAATGCGAGGGGTAACCATACCCACACGGTCATCCACAAGCTCGTAGCCAAGACCGAGCTTCTGCATTATGTTTTTCAAAAAATCTTTATCCCCCTCCTTATACATTGATACCTCAAGTAGGTCGCGTTCTATAAAAGTGGGGTGGCCATTAAAACCAAATAGTTTGCAGTCATCCTTTGTTTGATAAATGACCTGTTCGGCTAAGCTAAAGGTAACCGCATTTAAAAAAACAGCCGTTTGGGGGTGGTTCACGTACTGCTCTAACGACTCTTGACTTTCTTCTACGCTAAAATCAAATACAATATCCGCCTTTTCTAAGTGCGATTCTGACAGAAATCCCGAGAAAAGCAAGGAGTGCCTTCCACTTACTTTGCTCTTAATAAGATCTGCTTGCTCTTTAGCCCCCACAACAATAATGTTCATCTGTTTTTAATTTAATGTAATGCTCCTACTGAATCATTGATTAATTTTGTCAAAAATACAATAAATCGTTATGGATAAGAAAATTATACATACTGGCAATGCACCTGCTGCTATTGGCCCTTACAGCCAAGCGGTAGCTTCTAACGGGATGCTTTTTGTTTCTGGTCAGATCCCTTTTGTGCCTGAAACAATGGAATTAGTTTCCTCTGGAATACAGGATGAAACACATCGGGTGATGAAAAACCTAGAAGCCATTTTAGAAGAAGCCGGAATTGGTTTCGACCATGTACTAAAATGCAGCATTTTTGTGGCTGATATGGGTGACTTTGCTTCTATAAATAAAGTATATGGTAGCTATTTTGGCAACCAACCTCCAGCCAGAGAAACGGTAGAAGTAAGCACATTGCCCAAAAATGTACATGTAGAGATTTCTTGCATTGCCACGTTAGCATAACGTCATTCCTGTGAAGGCAGGAATCTCTGGATTAAACAAATTAAATAACAGTTTCCTGCCTTCGCAGGAATGACGATTAGATTTAAGATGATGATAAGAGTTCGATTTGCCCCAAGCCCAACGGGCGGCCTCCATATTGGTGGTGTGCGTACAGCACTTTATAATTACCTTTTTGCCAAAAAGCATGGAGGTAAATTTATCCTTCGAATAGAAGATACCGACCAAAAACGAAAGGTGGAAGGAGCCGAAGAGTACATTATGCAATCCTTGGATTGGTGTGGTATTACTCCCGATGAAAGCCCTGCCAAAGGAGGTGATTTTGGGCCATACCGCCAATCGGAGCGGCTCGATTTATACCAGCAATATGCGCAGCAATTGATAGGTGCAGGCTTAGCTTATTATGCCTTCGACTCCCCAGAAGAACTCGATGCAATGCGCACCAAATTACAAGAAGCCAAGGCTGCCAATCAACAATATAGTTTTTTTAATAGGTTAGAGATGAAAAACGCTTTAACCTTAACAAAAGAAGAAGTAGAAGAACGCTTAAACTCGGGAGTACCTTATGTTATTCGTATTAAGCTTGAAGGCGGTAAAACAGTAATGGTAAATGATGTAGTCCGTGGCAAGGTAGAGGTAAATACCAATACTATGGACGATAAAATTTTGATGAAATCGGATGGGTTTCCTACCTACCATTTGGCCAATATTGTGGATGACCATTTAATGAAAATTACCCACGTTATTCGTGGAGAAGAGTGGCTTCCTTCTGCTCCATTGCATATTGTGCTTTACCAATACTTGGGGTGGGAGACTCCAAAATTTGCTCACTTGCCACTGCTCTTAAAACCCGAAGGAAATGGCAAACTAAGCAAGCGAGATGCAGATAAACATGGTTTTCCGATATTTCCTTTAAACTATACTGATGCCAAAACAGGCAATGTAGCAGAAGGATTTAAAGAAAAAGGATATCTGCCGAAGGCAATGGTTAATTTTTTAGCCTTACTTGGCTGGAATCCCGGCACAGAACAAGAAATTTTTTCATTGGAAGAATTAAGCAGGGTATTTGAACTGGAACGCATAAGTAAAGCAGGAGCAAAATTTGATATTCAGAAAGCCAACTGGCTAAACGAACATTATTTAAGAGCCACGCCTGCCAAAGAGTTGGCTGCTTATATTATTAAAAGAGCACAAGAAAGTGGGTATGACTGCTCTAACAATAAGGCATTGGCCATTGTGGGTTTATTAATTGAAAGGAGTACGTTTATTCAAGACTTATGGAACAATGCACAGTACTTTTTTGTTAGCCCTACAGAATACGATAATAAAACAGTTAAAAAGAAGTGGAAACCAGAAACTGTTGATGCGTTAAATTTATTTGTAACCTATATTAAAGTGTTACAGAACCCTACTGCTGAGCTATTTAAGCAACAGCTTGAAAAAACAGTAAATGAACTTGAACTCGGTTTTGGCAAAGTAATGCCAGGTTTACGGTTGGCCTTAACAGGGCAGAGTGGCGGCCCTGATTTAATGGAAATACTAGTAGTACTTGGCGTAGAAGAATCGACAAAACGAATTGAAGCTGCCATTAAAACAATTGAGTTATGAGCAAACAAAAAAGTTTGAAAGACACCCCCAAAGTACACAAAGACTTAGAGGGTTTTGATATTAAAATTGATAAATTTGGCGAAATAAAAGGCTCCCTTACTATTGATAAAATAAATACTTTTTTGGATAAAAACTTGGACGATAAGAAATTGAAAAAAGAAGAATAAACTAAACTAAAAATTAAATACTTGCGGATTTAAGCTAATGTTAAAAATAGTTTAATATTGTTTAATCCACGGCTTCCAGCACCGTTCTAAAAGCTACAACCTTGTTGCCAAACTTAAGTTTATGCTTTGTTTGAAGTTTTTGTGCATATTTTGCCTGATATTGTTGGAGATTGCTCATTGAGTCAACAAAGTATTGTACCGTGTAGGTTAGTTCATCCTCTTTTTGCAAGAGCACTTTATATATTTGATAAGAGGAGAACAAACCCGTAGCCATTACTTCGCTAATGTGAGTGTGTTTCATCCAGGTTAACCATTCTTCTGCAATTTTTGAATCTACCGATATCGTTACGTTATATAAAATCATACAAAATTAAGTGTGGTGCAATTGAACTGATACTTAACCTGTATAATTCATGAATCTTCGTGATGAGCATTTCAAGTGCCTGAGTGATAGTCAATTGTAATGCGTAATAGATTATTCATGAATTATACAGGTTAGGAAGCTAAATAATAAAGTAAAATTAATATAAATAAACGGCTTACCTTTTGTTCGAACAATGAATAAATAAGCACCAAAACAGTATTTTTTTACGAAATAATTAAATTTAACTGATTTTTATTAAAAATCTATTTATAATTTTTATTGAGTTCTTCGTTAGTATGTTATTCCTTTGTGGTCATTTAAAATTGTCCCTTACTAATTTATTTTTAAATAGTAATATAATATATGTTGTTAGTTGGCTTTCTTGTAGCGTTAGTAGTCTCTTTTTACCTCTTGGCAGAAGTAAGCGATCGATACTTTGTGGTGTCGTTAGATAAGCTATCACAACGGTTTAATATGAGCCACGATATGGCTGGGGCAACATTTATGGCCATAGGCTCAAGTGCTCCAGAGCTATTTGTATCTATTATTGCGCTGGTTAGGCCAGGAGATCATGGAGAAATAGGTGTTGGAACCATTGTAGGTTCAGCTTTATTTAATTTATTGGTAATTGTAGGTGCTGTAGCGGTAGTTAAAAATGCAGTTATTGCATGGCAGCCTGTAATTAGAGACCTGCTTTTTTATGGTATTGCAATTTTAGGCCTCTATTATGTGCTTAGCAACGGTAAAATAGAATCTTGGGAAGGCATCTTATTAATCGCAACTTATGGAGCATACCTGTATGCTGTATTAAAATGGCGTAAATGGTTTAATTACCAAGAATTAGATGAAGACCCTGAAGAAGAAGAGGGCGAAGAAAAGACAGGATGGAAAATAATATTTAAGCCCCTAGACTGGTTTCTGTCAAAATTTTTTAGAAAGCCAGAACATTACATGTCTAACTTTATGCTTTCAATAGTAATGATTGCTTTCTTATGTTGGGTTTTGGTGGAGAGTGCCATTGGTATTTCGCATATTTTGGATATTCCTGAAATAGTAATAGCCTTAACTGTACTAGCTGTAGGCACTTCGGTGCCAGACATGGTGTCTTCTGTAATTGTAGCCAAGCAAGGCAGGGCAGGTATGGCTGTGAGTAATGCCATTGGAAGTAATATTTTCGATATTTTTATTGGCTTAGGGCTGCCGTGGTTTATTAAATCATTAATTACAAAAGAACCTATTGAATTTAATATAGCTGGATTAGATGTTTCTGTGGGGCTATTATTTGGGTCGGTATTACTTATCCTATTTTTCCTTATATGGAAAAAATGGAGGCTTACACAAAACCTTGGGTTTACACTTATTTTACTGTACATCCTTTATGTAATTTGGGAAATATTTAGAGTGTACTTGCCAGATGGCGCTTTTACGGAATATTTAAATATGTAGCGCCTACTGAAAAAAGTCACATTTTGTGGCCTAAAAGGGTTAGGCATTTTTATTGTCCTTTTTAACACAATCCGATGATTTGAACAAGCGAGCTAATTTTACTTCCTTCCAGCCTTGTTAATACCATCCAACCCATCCAGTTCAACATAAAGGCTCTCTTCCTTGTTGGCCATAGGAAGAGAACGTTCGTTAAGTCCTTCATTAGCTAGTTGTGTCCTCCATTAGTATCTGTTACACGGTAAATCTGTGCACTACTCAGGTTAATGTTAAGAAATTTTTGAAACATTTCGTTACTATTACCATAGCATTACTTATTTCAACTTGCCCCAGAGTAGTGAGGTTTTTTTTACGCCTATCATTAGGAACCTCTCCTCTGTTCTTCTCCAATACCTGACGGCCCATCTCTTTCCAGATTTCAATAAACTCTTTCTCATAACCGTAAAAATTATAAAGCTTATTTAAGGCTTGTAGACTATCACAACTTTTTTTATAAAGTTAAACAATTGCGACAATTTGAAATGCACCCCACTCATTCGGTTCAGGTTGATAAGTATTAACTTGGATAAACCTTAGATTAGCCAATATAATTTATAATTTTTAATATCTTTAGCGTTGCAATCAATGTTTTACCATCTAAATTTAAGTATGAACCTCTCTAACGAATCAAAGTTTTACCTCAACGAAATCCGTAAGTGGACTTTTTTTCTTTCTATCCTTGGCTTCGTTTTATTAGGTATAATGATGATAGGAGCCTTTTCAGCAAGCGCCATCATAAATCAAATAAGTGGAGAAGACATCCCTTTTTCTGGCATAACCCTAGGCATTCCCTATTTATTTATAGGAGGTATTTACTTCTTTCCTATCTACTACTTATTTAAATTTTCTACAAAAATGAAGGAAGCGGTATTAGAAGAAAATGAACTAAGTGCCACTGAAGCCTTTAAAAATTTAAAATCGCATTATAAATTTATGAGCATATTAATGATTGTAATGCTTGCCATTTACTTGATACTTGGTGTGGGCTTACTGATGGTTGGATCAGCCATTTTCTAATAACCTAACTTTATGAAACCGCTTAAAAACTTAATTCTATTTGCTACAGTATTATTAATTTCTTACCAAGCCCATGGGCAAGGCTGTAGCGATGCTGGGTTTTGCACCATGGGTGCTATGAAACCCGACCAAGCCTATAATAAAAAAGTGAAATTGAAACTACGTTCAATTGAGCTCAGTTACTACCAGGGGCAAACAACTTTAAGCCCAGTTGTTACCGTTATTAATTTAGATGCTGCTGTAAGTATCACAAATAATCTGGGTTTTCAAATTAAAGTGCCTTACCAAATGGTTTCGGGTAATTTTGATAAAACTTCGGGGCTTGGAGATATTTCTTTAGCCATTACCCAACGATTAATTGATACGGAGAAATTTGACATTAGTGCTACCATTGGCACCAAAATTCCAAGCAATAAATCAGACCTAAAATCCAGTGGGGTTAACAGACCTTTGTCTGAAGGGCTAGTTTTACCGATGTACTATCAAACCAGTTTAGGCAGTGTCGATTTTGTGGCAGGAGCATCTCTTGTTTCCTCTAAATGGCTAATTGCCACGGGTGTTCAAATGGCACTTACTGCTAATAATAATACTTGGTTGGCCGATGAATGGCTATCTCCTGTTTACCCAAGCGAAAGTTATGCAAGAGAGTATGACGATGCCAATAAATTAAAAAGGGGTGCAGATGTAATGCTTAGAATTGAACGAAATTTTCGATTTTCTAAATATAGTTTCAACGTTGGCTTGCTGCCAATTTTTAGAATAACCAAGGATCAGATTGTAGATAGAGATACGCAGGAGTATGTAAAACTGGAAGGCTCCACCGGCATGGCACTTACAGCTTTAGGCGGTTTTGCTTATAACTTTAATATTAATAATGCAGTAAAGTTTACTTACGGACAAAAAATAACGGTGAGAGACGTGAACCCTGACGGCCTAACTCGAGATAACGTACTAATAGTGGCTTATTTATTTAGATTCTAACGTATGAAAAAGCTAAAACTAATACTCTTGCTACCATTGCTTGGTTTCGCTCTTGCTAGTTGGGGGCAATCTGTGCTTGAACAAGCCCAAACCCAACTTGATAACGGAGATGAAAATAAAGCGCTCGAATTGCTCAAAAAAAGCAAGAAAGACGAAAACCCCTATTACTTAAATTTATTAGGAGAGATTTGGCTAAAAAAAGGCAATGGAGAAAAAGCCTTGGATTACTTTGAGAAGGCTCAAAAATTAGAGGAGAAAGAAGAAAACACCGACCCTCGATTATTAGGTAAAACCTATAATAATATTGCACTAGCCTTGTGGTCGATGGGTAAAAACTCTCAAGCTTTGCAATACCACCAAGTGGCTTTGCAAAACCGCGAAAAGCTGAATGACCCTTTAGCCGAGGCCTCCTCCTTAAATAATATAGGCCTTGTTTATACCTCCACCCAACCCGATTTGGCCATTACTTATTTCGAAAAAGCAAAAGAAATTTATGAAAAAGAAACGCTAGAGGATAAAATTGCAACATCTTATGTAAACATAGGGTTGGCTTACAAGTTTAAAGAAGATTATAATGAAGCACTATCCAATTTAAATAAAGCCCTTGACATTAGAATTGGCCTAAGTGGGAAAACCTCAACGGCCGTTGCCTTTGTGTACTCCAGTTTAGCGGCTGTGTTTTACGATACCGAAGATTTTAGGTTTTGCATTGACTACGCCAACAAAGCGCTAAAAATATATAAAAATAGCTACGGCCACAAGCACCCCGAAATAGCAACCACTTATAACCTTTTAGGGGGAGCTCATTTTGCAGAAGCAAAAAATTTAGGAAAAAAAGATAAATTTGAAGAAGCTATTCAGAGTTACCAACATGCTATAATGGCCAATATTATTAACTTTAATCCTCTTAATATATACAAATTACCTCCAACCAAAGGCTATTTAAATGCTGATATTTATTTAGTTTCCATTTTGCAAAAAGCATTGGTGTATGAAGCTTACCATGCACAATATTCTCTTAAAATTAACGACTTAGAACAATCGTATAAATTATTAATTTTGGCAGATGAAATTATTGATAAAATTAGGCAGTTTAGAACCAACGAAGCCGACAAAATTGCCTTAGGTAATATCTCATCCGAAGTGTATGAGGCAGCCATACGGGTAAGTTTACAAATGGCGGAAGTTAAGTGGAAAAGAAAACCCTATAAAGAAAAGGCCTTCTACTTTGCCGATAAAAGCAAATCGGCCGTGCTGCTCGAAGCCATTGCCGATGCCAATGCCCAAAGTTTTGCAGGCATACCCGATGACTTGTTAGTAAAAGAAAAAGAAATTAAAGGCGAAATAGCTTATTTAGAGCAAAAATTAGCCCAAACAGCGAATACCAATGCACGACAACCACTAACAGCCCAGCTTTTAGAATGGAACCAAACCTACGATGGTTTTAAGCAAAAATTAGAAACAGATTACCCCGATTACTTTGCACTTAAGTACAACATTAAAACGCCAACCCTTCAAGAAATACAAGCCAACCTAGCAGAAGGCACCACCATGATTAGCTATTTTATTGGGTATAAAAATAAGCGGCTCTATGTTTTTATAATAACCAGCAACAGCCTAAAAGTACTAGATATTGCCATAGAAGACGGTTTTGATAAAAATATTATTGGCTATCGAAATGCCATTTATTATAAAATTGATAAAACTGCCAAGTCGGTGGGATATAAATTATACCAGCAGCTTGGCTTATCCAAAATACCGAACGGTACAAGTAAGCTAATCATTATACCGGCAGGTCGTATTTCTACCATCCCTCTTGAAGCACTTATCACAGATGAAGATAATACAACTTCTTACCTCATTCAACAATACGATGTATCTTATTTGTATGCTGCTAGCTTAATGCAGCAACAAACGGATAAAAAGGCCTCGGGTAATGTAGCTCTATTTGCCCCTGTTGATTTTAGCGGGTTAGGAATGAGTTATTTGCCTGGAACCAAGCAAGAGGTAGAAGAAATAAGCCAATTATTTGCAGATAATAACACCAAAACAGAATTATTTATTGAGGCTAAGGCCTCTAAAGCAGCGGTAAGCTCAAACAAAGTAGCACAAAGCAGCATTATTCATTTCGCCACCCATGGCATTGTAGATGAAGTACGCCCAGAGCGATCGCAGATTTGCCTAACCACTAAAGATGGCTCTGAAGGCAGGTTATTTACAGGAGATATTTATAACCTTACATTTAGTGCTGATTTAGTAGTGCTTTCTGCTTGCGAAACAGGACTTGGAAAACTATCGAAAGGGGAGGGTATTATTGGGCTTACACGAGCCATTATTTACTCAGGAGCTAATAATATGGTGGTATCGCTTTGGAGTGTTTCCGATAATTCAACAAGCCAATTAATGATTGATTTTTACAGCAATATGCTTAATGGGCAAGAATATGCTAAGGCATTAGCAAATGCTAAGCGTAAAATGATACAAGATGGTTCCTACTCAAAATCGTATTATTGGGCACCCTTTGTGCTGATTGGTAATTGATTCGCCATCTCCATCAACTTCAATGTGGTTCTCCAATTACGTGTGGTAGCTGCTACTTTCAATTTTCGCTCAAATACAGTATTGGTTATTTTAGAAATGCCAAAGCCATCAGGAATTGAAAGGTAAATTTCTTTCCTATGATAAATGATTTCATCGCTGCTGGCTTTATATTTTTCAAGTTCTTCAATTGGAATATGGACAGGCTTTTCTTTTAAAAAAGTGATGGCTAATCGCTTCACATCATAATCCTCCACATTAAATGGAAACTGGTTAACTATGAGTTGCCACTCTTGCTTCGAACGTACAATTACGGGGACATCAAATCCATAATTTTCCTTTATGTTTTGATGTATTTTCTCTTCCAATATGGAATTTTCTAAAGCTTCTGTTTGAAAAACAATATTCCCGCTTTGAATGTAAGTAGTAAGATAACTAAGTCCTAAACTGGCAAGGTGACGGCTTAACTCAGCCATTTTAATAATTTTATGACCACTTACGTTTATTCCTCTAAGGATGGCTATGTAGGTTTGCATTTTTTTGCTAAGTTCTAATTACGGTAGCAAAAAAGCAAAAAACTATTAACCCTTTATTGCTTGTTTAAGTTTTTGTTTGATTGCTTGATTGCACAAATTACCAATACTACCTTCGTGGGTGTGGGCAAGGTTTTTATCCGGCACAAAATTGCCTTCCTCAATTTCCTTTCCTACTTGTTGGTAGGCATCTCTAAAGGGCATACCCTTATTAACCAGTTGGTTAACCGATTCAACGCTAAATAATAAATCGTACTTTGGTTGCATAATTACGGAATCGTTTACTTGCAAATGCGAAAACATAAACGTAGTAATTATAAGGCAATCATCTAACGAAGTGATGGCTGGAAACAGCGACTCTTTTACTAATTGATAGTCGCGATGATAACCTGTGGGAAGGTTATTAGTAATTAAGGTTAGCTCGGTAGGCAACGCCTGAATTTTATTGCATTTAGCCCGAACGAGTTCCAGTACATCAGGGTTTTTTTTATGTGGCATAATGCTGGAGCCCGTAGTAAGCTCTTTAGGAAAAGAGATAAATCCATGGTTTTCGTTCATATACAAGGTAACATCCATCGCTAATCGGGCAAGAGTGCTTGCCACAGAAGCCATAGCAAAACTTACTGCTTTCTCTAATTTACCACGGCTTAATTGTGCGGCAATGGAATTAAATTTTAACGTTTCCAGTCCTAATTCTTGGGTGGTTTGGGTGCGGTTTAACGGAATAGAAGAACCATAGCCCGCCCCTGAACCCAAGGGGTTTTGGTCGGCAATTTTATAAGCGGCATTTAAAAAATATAGGTCATCAATCAGCAGTTCGGCATAAGCTCCAAGCCAAAGTCCAATGGAGGAAGGCATAGCCACTTGCATATGGGTATATCCAGGAATTAGCACCTCTTTGTATTGCTCGCTCAAAGATTGAAGTTGATTGAACAGGCGTTCGATTCCTTTTTTAAAATCAATAATTTGCTTTTTTAAATAAAGATGTAGAGCCACCAGCACCTGATCGTTTCGCGACCTGCCAGTGTGTACTTTTTTACCTGTATCCCCTAGTTTTAGAATAAGCTCATACTCAATTTTAGAGTGTACATCTTCAAAACCTTCCTCAATTATAAAAGTTCCTTCTTCCACTTGTTTTAGAAGCACATCAAGTGCTGCTATTAGCGTGTTTTTTTCAATCTCAGTTAATATACCAATGCTTTGGAGCATATTGGTATGTGCTTTGGAGGCGAGTAAATCATATTTAGCAATAGCTATATCTAGCTCACGGTCGTTGCCCACCGTAAACTTTTCAACGGCATTTTCGATGGTGTATCCTTTATCCCAAATTTTCATAATTTTATTATTTATATTAAACCACAAAGGGCACCAAGGTTTACACAAAGCACACAAAGATTAATACCTAAATTGAGCGATTCATTAAAGCACTTCTCATCTCTACTCAATTGCTCAATTTAGGTAGTAGTGAACTCTGTGCATTAACTTTGTGCTCGTTGTGGTTAATTTTTTGTTTTACAATTTAAAAACAGCTCCAATAATTTGATGTATTTCTCAATTCCATCCTCAATTTCATCTACATAAATAAACTCATCGGGTGTATGCGAGCGAGCCGAATCTCCTGGCCCTAACTTAACCGATGGGATATCTATAAGCGATTGATCTGATAATGTTGGCGAGCCATAAGTGGCCATACCTAAGCTAATTCCGGCCTTAACCAAAGGGTGTTCAATGGCAATAGATGATGGGTTTAACCGCAGCGATTTTGGGTCAATTTTTGATTTTAAATGTTCCTTAATTATGGCCAATGTTTCCTCATTAGAATACACATCGGTGGTGCGTACATCAATGGTAAAATGGCATCGGTCGGGTATTACATTATGCTGGCTGCCTGCATGTATCACAGTAGTGGTCATTTTTACTGGCCCAAGCGTTTTAGATTGTAGTGGAAACTCATACGATTGAATCCACTCCATATCTTTTAGTGCTTTGTAAATGGCATTTTCGCCTTCATTTCGAGCCGCATGCCCAGCTACCCCGTGGGCAGTACACTCTAATACCATTAGCCCTTTTTCGGCAATGGCCATATCCATTAATGTAGGTTCGCCTATAATAGCAACCGAGGGTTGTGGTATCACAGGCATTAAAGCTACAATGCCATTTTTTCCTGATATTTCTTCCTCAGCGGTACAAGCTAATAACAGGTTATACGCAAGGTTTGGAGTGTTATAAAAATGCAAAAAAGCAGCAATCAAGCTTACAAGCGGTCCTCCGGCATCGTTGCTGCCAAGCCCAAACAGCTTGCCCTCCTCAATTTGCGGCTCAAAAGGAGGGCGAGTATAGCCATTATTGGGCTTTACCGTATCGTGATGCGAGTTAAGCATCAGGGTTTCTTTGGCAGGGTCGAAATACGTATTAACTGCCCACACATTATTGAGGTATATATGGGGCTCTTCCACTCCCTCGTTCTTTAAAAAGTTAAAGATTAGATTGGCCGTTTTGTCCTCTTCTTTGGATAAAGAAGGGGTGGAAATAAGCTGTTTGAGTAGCTCGGTTGCTTTATGTATTAATTTTTTCATTTTATTATTGTTAACGTCATTCAAAGAGCAGATTTTAAAAAACAGCGAAGGGAAATGACAATACGAACGTTATTGCGAATTCGCCATTTGGCGGATGAAGCCTGCCTGATTCGGCAGACAGGCAATCTGTTTATTACTTGGACCATTTTCTAAATTTGATAATATTTTAAAGTGCTGATAATCAATTGGAATGCGTAATAGATTATTCATGAATTATACAGGTTAGGAGACTCTTCGGGCTGTAGCCCTCTGAGTGACGTTAATTTTTACTTATCTCATATTACTATTTTGGTATGGGGCAAATTTCGACCTGCCAAGTTTTCAGCAGATGTAAGTTTAACTTCTTGTACCCCATTTTTAAGCGCATCAAATGCATTGCTAAGTTTAGGAATCATTCCATCGCTTACAGTGCCTTCTTTTTTAAGTTGATTAAAAGAGGCCTCATTTATTTGTGCTAAAACCTCTCCTTTGGCATCGAGTACTCCATTTTTTTCAAATGCTAACGTCAGGTGTACCTCATATATACCCGACATAGCTACTGCAATTTCCGAAGCCATAGTATCGGCATTGGTGTTAAGCAATTGTCCGTTCCCATCGTGTGTTATAGCCGAAAAAACGGGTGTTATCCTAGTTTCGATTAAAGAGGAAATAAAGACAGAATTTACTGATGTTACATCCCCCACAAATCCATAATCTATTTTATTAACAGGTCGTTTTTCGGATAAAATCACATTGCCATCTGCACCAGACAACCCAAGTGCATTGCATCCAACACCTTGCAAACCGGCCACAATATTTTTATTAATTAAGCCCGCATATACCATTATTACTACTTCTATCGAGTACTCATCTGTAATTCTTCTGCCCTCTACCATATTGGGGATTAGTCCAAGTTTTTGCTCCATTTTCGAGGCTTTTGAACCGCCCCCATGGATTAGTATTTTAGGCGTATTAATGGCAGCAAAGGCAGCCAATACCGAGGTTAACTTTTCTTTATCGTCAATTACTTTGCCTCCAATTTTTAATATTTCGAGCTTTTTCATCTTTCTAAAATTGATTTAAGCACAGCCTGTGCAGCATAAATTCGGTTTTCGGATTGTTGGATAACCAGCGAGTTGCCATTATCAAGCACTTCATCTGATACCACCATATTTCTACGAACCGGCAGGCAGTGCATAAAGGCCGCATTATTGGTTAAGCTCATCTTTTCTTCTGTAATAGTCCAGGAGGTATCCTGGCTTAAAACCTTGCCATAATGGGTATAAGACGACCAATTTTTAGCATAAATAAAGTCGGCATTTTCAAAGGCTTTGTTTTGGTCATATTCAATGGTAGCCCCATTGCTAAACTCGGGTGCCAGCTCATAGTCTTTAGGGTGAGTTATCACTAACTCAACAGGTGCTTTTTGTATCCATTGTACAAACGAATTGGCTACTGCCTGTGGTAATGCTTTTGAGTGAGGAGCCCAACTGAGTACCACTTTTGGCTTATCCTTTTTCTTATATTCCTCTATGGTCATCCAATCGGTTAACGTTTGCAGAGGGTGGAGGGTGGCACTTTCTAACGATATGATTGGCACCGAAGCATTTAGCACAAACGCATTCAAAATCATTTCGCTATAATCCTCTTCCCGATTATCCAGCGTTGAAAAGGTTCTGATACCAATAATTTCGCAATACTGCGAAACCACCGCTGCGGCCTCTTTTATATGCTCCTGACTTGCTCCGTTCATAATAACCTTCTCTTCAAATTCCAGTTGCCACCCTTCTTTATCCATGTTCATTATCATTACTTCCATCCCCAAATTTTGAGCAGCGCGTTGGGTGCTCATTCGGGTTCTTAGGCTTGCATTAAAAAAGAGCAAACCCAGCGTTTTGTTTTTTCCTAACTGAGTGTACCCCAAGGGATTTGCTTTTAATTTTAATGCCTCCCCTACTAACTTTTGAGGATTTGCTACATCGTTAATGGATAGAAACTGCTTCATGCTTTTTTGCTTTTTTAATGGTTGATTTTAACGATTCCAGAAAATACAAAGCCTGCTCCATACTTAATGAAAGTGGTGGAAGCACGCGTATAACATGTGGGTTTGAGGCTACTCCTGTAAATATTTTATGGTCTTCCAATAAAGTTTTACGCAACTCCTTAATAGGATAACTAAATTCAACTCCAATCATTAACCCACGGCCACGTACTTCAACTGCTTCTAATTTATTTAGCTCACTTAGCAAGTAATCACCCACTTGGTTTGCGTTCTCTATCAGGTTTTCCGATTCTAATACATTAAGCACCGCCAAGCCTGCGGCACTGCCTAAATGAGTGCCACCAAAGGTGGTGCCCAGCATGCCGTAATACGGTTTTATTTCAGGGCTTATTAATACCCCTCCAATAGGAAAACCATTGCCCATTCCTTTGGCTACTGTTATCAAATCTGGTTTTACATTTGCATACTGGTGGGCAAAAAATTTGCCTGTTCGCCCATAACCCGACTGAATTTCATCGGCTATAAATAAAGCACCGTAGGTTTTGCATAGTGTTTGAATAGACTGAAGAAACGAAACGGATGGTTCGTAAATTCCGGCAATTCCCTGAATGCCTTCTATTATTACTGCGGCTACATCATTTTTAGCTAAAGCAGTTTCTAGTGCATCCACATCTTCCATTTCTATAAAAACGGTATTGTGAACGGTATTTACAGGGGCACTTAATTTGGGGTTGTCGGTTACGCCCAATGCCAAAGAGGTGCGGCCATGAAACCCCTTTGTTATGGAAATAACTTTTTGTTTCCCTGTTTGAAAAGAAGCCAGTTTAATGGCATTTTCTACTGCCTCTGCTCCTGAATTTATCATAAATAACTGGTAGTCTTCATAACCTGAAAGCTCGCCAAGTTTTTTAGCCATTGCTACCTGAACGGGGTTTTGCACAGAGTTGGAGTAAAAGCCCATAGTGCCTGTTTGCTGGGTAATGGCTTGCACAAACTCTGGCTGCGAATGGCCTATTGAAATTACTGCATGACCGCCATATAAATCGAGGTAGCGGTTGCCTTTATCGTCCCACACATAGCATCCTTGTGCTTTTATGGGGGTTATTGGTTGAAGTGGATAAACATCAAATGGTATCATAATTTTATTATATTTAGCACGTCACTCAGAGGGCTTTGCCCGAAGAGTCTCTTTAATTAAAAATGAGATTCTTCATCCCTAAAAATGGATTCGCAATGACGGGTTCATTTTTTATAGTTCATTTATTTTTTTAAAAGAAGTAACCAAACCCTGAATTAATGCGGAACTCATTCCTTTATGTTCCATCTCGTTTAGTCCGGAAATAGTGCACCCTTTGGGCGTAGTTACTTTATCAATTTCAGACTCGGGATGGGCATTGCTGCCATTTTGCAATAAAGAAGCAGCCCCCATACAAGTTTGAATGGCTATTTTTTGAGCTTCGGGTGCATCAAAGCCTAATTGAATACCCCCTTGTGTGGTTGCTCTTATTAAACGTAGCCAAAAGGCAATGCCACTGGCTCCTAATACGGTGGCGGCCTGCATTAGTTCATCTTCAATTACAATGGTTTTGCCCAATACAGAAAAAATAGATTGCACTAATTCAGTATCTTCTTTAGAAGCATTGGTGCTAATGCAGGTCATAGATTGCTGTACCGCCAAAGCCGTGTTTGGCATAGCACGAACTACTCGGTTATTACTGCCAACATGTTTTTGCAGTACTTTTAATTTAACTCCTGTAAGTGTTGAAATAATAAGTTTGCCAGTTAAAACTTCGTTAACTTCATTTATAATACCCGATAACTGCTGCGGTTGTACAGCAAAAAGGACAATATCTGCATGTTGCACAGCTTCCTTATTATTGCTTGTAATGGTTATGCCCTTTTCGGCAAACGGCTCAAGCTCATCCAGTTTACGTCTGGTAATTGTGAGTTTGTTCTGGTGAAGCAAGCCTGATTTTAGTAATCCTTTGGTAATGGACAAACCAAGATTTCCGGCTCCTATAATGGTGATGTTTTTGTTTGTTAATTTCATTGTTTAAAAGTTTACCGCTAAGGCGAAGAGTTTTTTTTAAAAGAGTGATGCTTTAAGTTTTAATCCTGTGGTTTCATCCAACCCAAACATCAAATTCATATTTTGAATGGCTTGACCCGAGGCTCCTTTAATCAGGTTGTCGATAACACAGGTTATTAATAATTTATCTCCAACTTTTTCTAAATGGAGGATAACATTATTGGTGTTTACTACTTGTTTTAGGTGAATTGGCTCATCAGAAATAAACACAAAAGGGTGTTTGTTAAAATAGTTTTTGTAACCCTCTTTCAATTTATTAATTGAATAATCCGTTTTGGTGTATAGCGTTGCAAAAATACCTCTGGTAAAATTGCCCCTAACCGGTATAAAATTTAATGCACGGTTAAAATTTGGTTGTAGTTGAACTAACGTTTCACCAATTTCGCCCAAATGCTGATGTGTAAATGCTTTATACACACTTATATTATTATTTCGCCAACTAAAATGAGTGGTTTCAGTGGGTTGTTGCCCAGCACCTGTTGCCCCGGTAATAGCGTTAATATGCACATCGTTTGTTAGCCAATTATTAGCAGCCAATGGCACTAAAGCTTCTTGAATGGCCGTAGCAAAACAACCGGGATTTGCAATATTATTAGCTTTTGCAATCGCCAATTTGTTGGTTTCGGGCAAGCCATAAGTAAATGTTCTATCTGAAAATGATTGCGTGTTTTTCAATCGAAAATCATGGCTTAAATCAATAATTTTAATAGAAGCTGGCACCTTGTTTTCCTTTAAAAAAGACAGCGATTTTCCGTGCCCCATACAGAGGAATAATACATCTATATCAAAATCAAGGGTTTTTGAAAATTGCAAACTACTGCCTATAAGGTCTTGGTGTACCTGGCTCACTTTTTTGCCTGCAAACGAAGCACTCATAATCGTTTTTATCTCCACTTTTGGGTGGTTGATAAGTATGCGTAAAAGTTCGCCTGCCGTATATCCGGCTCCTCCTGCTATTCCTACTTGTATCATTTTTTTTTCGTTATTGATCCGTCAGTTGAACGGACATGGTTAAATAATCGATGCTGATTAGCCATAATTTTGGTGAACCCTTTTACATCTTCTCCGCTCCAGGCATTGTTCATTTCGCCATAAGCCCCAAAATCATTATTCATTAAATCATTCGGGCTTTCGATGCCATCAACTGTAAATCGGTAGGGAGCTAAGGTAAGTTTTACCGAGCCTGTAACTTGTTTTTGCGAATCGGTTAAAAACGCTTCGATGTTTCGCATCACAGGGTCGAGGTATTGGGCTTCGTGCAACAGCATTCCGTACCAACTTGCCAGTTGTTCTTTATAATTGAGCTGCCATTTACTAAGCGTATGTTTTTCCAAACTATGATGCGCTTTTATAATCATTAATGCAGCAGCGGCCTCAAATCCTACCCGCCCCTTAATGCCAATAATGGTGTCGCCAATGTGGATGTCTCGGCCTATGGCATAACTGCCACCAAGGGCATTCAGCGTTTCAATTGTTTTTACTGCCCCCAAATTTTGCCCGTTGATTCCAACCGGTTCTCCCTTCTTAAATTCGATGGTAATTTGTTTACCTTCGGTTTGGGTTAATTGAGAGGGCCAGGCTTCTTCGGGCAAAGGAGTGTTTGAGGTAAGTGTTTCTACCCCTCCCACACTGGTTCCCCACAACCCTTTGTTGATGGAGTATTTGGATTTTTCCCACGAAGCCTCTACACCATTCGATTTTAGAAATGTAATTTCTTCCTCTCGAGAAAGCTGTAAATCTCTGATAGGTGTTAGTATTTCACATTTTGGTGCAAGGGTTTGAAAAACCAAATCAAACCGAACCTGATCGTTGCCAGCCCCTGTGCTTCCGTGGGCAATAAAATCAGCATTTAATTGGTTGGCATATTGGGCTATGGCCACCGCTTGCACGGTTCGCTCTGCACTTACCGAAAGTGGATAAGTATTGTTTTTTAGCACATTGCCATAAATTAGAAACCGAATTACCTTGTTGTAATAGGCTTCTACTTTATCGAGTACTTTAAAAGAGGATGCGCCCAGTTTTTTAGCACTCTGTTCTACTTGATTAAGCTCAAGCTCATCAAACCCGCCCGTATTTACTAAAACGGCATGCACCTCTACGTTTTTTTTCTGCTGCAAATATTTTACGCAATAGGAGGTGTCTAACCCTCCACTAAATGCCAATATTACTTTAGTAGACATAGGTTTTTATTTTAAGATTTTTTAATCGTTTTGCTCTTTCCTTAAGAAATGATTTAAACTGTGTCCAACGTTTCATTTTAGGTTCTGGGGTCATTTTTATTTCTCCATTGGGTTTGTATAACATTCCTGTGCAGAGGCACATTTTATGATTGTTTCTGGTGAGAATATCATAGTTTTTACAGCCCTGGCAGCCTTTCCAAAAGGCTTCGTCATCAGTTAGTTCAGAAAATGTGACTGGCTTATATCCCAGAGCAGAGTTTATTTTCATTACAGGCAAGCTGGTGGTAATGCCAAAAAGATTTGCCTCAGGGTAGAGTTCCAGTGAAAGCTGAAAGGCTTTCTTTTTAATTTTTGCAGCCAGCCCTTGATTTTGATAAGTGTCGGCTACAATAAGCCCCGAATTAGCTACATATTTATGATGGCTCCAGGTTTCGATATAGCAAAACCCGGCAATTTCATCATTTAACAGCGCAATAATGGCTTGTCCCTTTTGTATTTTATGCTCGATATAATCTGGTGAACGATAAGCAATGCCTGTGCCTCGCTGAAGAGAAGCATTGCTTATCATAGCACTAATCGCTTGTGCATATATGGCATGGTGAGCCGAAGCTACAACAATGTCAAAATTCATAAAATGAAAATTAAATTGATTTAACCCGTTTAAAATGGGTTTTTAATAAATAAGAAAATGGATAGAAAGGGCAGAGCACATAGCTCCGCAAAATATAGAACGACCCTTAGGGCCTGATATCGTTTGACCTTAGCCCAAGGGCTATTGCTGCTACAGGAGTAGCGGCTGTTTTAGTTGCGTTATGTACTAAATTAAGAGTCATTAAGCGGCAAATGTAATGAGAGTTTTTGAAAATGAAAGAAATATCTGAATTAAATACCAAAATATAAAGGAAATCACAATTATGAGTCCACTCCGAAAACACCTAAAACCAAAAAAGTTTCTTTTGGGCATCTTTTCACCTTTTTCAATCCGCTGATACCCAGGCATCAACGAATCTCAAAAAATGAAAATCTACTCCAAAATAACTCTTTTTTGAAAATTGTCTGTTTTCGGAGTGGACTCAATTATATAATTCTAAACAAAAAGCTCAAGTTGTATGTACATTAAATTAATATGCAAACTTTTCTGATGCTGAGGTTTCAGGATAGACAAGTATTCCTCTAAGCCATTGATTGAACTTATATGCTGCGGTAGCAGTACCCAATATTAATACTGCTAATGGTTTAAGAATAAAATTTATAGAAACATAATGTTGATCCAACACATAGGATTTAACTGCTAAAATATACTCTTCTTGTATTCTCTTTATTTTTGGATATAAAGAAATCTCATTTTCAAGTTTTTCACTAAACTTCATTAACTCTTGATCCTTTTCATGAATCGTTGCTAAGGTTGATAATCTAAAAAGTGTTATATAATAACTCTCACTAATAGCCTTAGATAAAGACGTGTCAAAAAAATCAAACATCCAATTGGGTTCAACTTCTCCATTAATAGTCATTTTTCTCAAACTATCTCGTAGAGAATATATTTTATATTTGAATTTGAGAGTAGCATATTTTTGGTGTAAGTGTCTCCAAAAAGAAAGTATTACTAGAACGAGTACTATTGTGCCTATCCAATACATATTGATGTAAATTTATAATTAATCACTTGCTGAATTCAAACGGGTGTATAACATTTTGTCGCTAATTATTTATACTGTTATTTTAGCCTGAATTATTCATGCGTTTAGATTGATGCGGATACAAGGCGTCAAAAACATCGCTGTCCGCTAGCTAGCGGACAGCGATGTTTTTGCAACGAAGTAGACGCATTAATAAATGCACATTTTGAAAAAAACAACTACTAAAAATGGCATAAATAATGGGTTTTCAAAGCTTGAGATTGGTTTTGGGTTCATT
>JALSJD010000199.1 GCA_026989535.1 Cyclobacteriaceae bacterium | reverse complement strand
ATCGAATACATTTAACCGATTGCAGCCACCAGTTTGGCAACCACTACTGTTACAACCAGCAGCAGCTTCGTTTATTGAGCATGTATTACAACCTGACATTTAGTTCTTATCTATTGGTACAAAATACGAGTATGTTATGCATATAACCAATGGTAGATTTAGTATTTAATCTAAATAGGGCAAAAGATCATCGGAGATATCTTTACGGTAATAGATATTGTTCCAATGAATGGATTCCAACCTTTTGTAAGCTAAGTTTTTAGCCTCTGGAATGCTGTTAGCTAAGGCCGTAACTGCCAATACCCGGCCTCCATTGGTAATAACATTGCCCTCGTTAGATTGAGTGCCCGCCTGAAAAATTATTGCTGATTCATCGGTAAGATTTAATCCACTAATTACATCACCCTTATTATAGCTGCCTGGGTAACCTCCGGCAACGGCCACCACAGTAGCGGCTGTGGCAGGGTTAATTTTAAGGGTATAATCGTGGAGTGTTTGGTGGCCGGTGGCTTCAAATAACGCTACTAAATCAGAATCTATCCGAGGCAAAACTACCTGAGTTTCAGGATCGCCCATACGCACATTATACTCTATCACATACGGAGATTCATCAATATTCATTAATCCGATAAAAAGAAAACCTTTATAATCAATTCCTTCGTTTCGAAGCCCTTCGATAGTAGGTTTAACTACTTGCTCTTCCACCTTGGTAATAAAAGTATGTTGAGCAAATGGAACGGGCGATATTGCCCCCATACCCCCTGTATTTAAACCGGTATCTTTTTCTCCAATTCGTTTATAGTCTTTGGCTTCGGGCAGTATTTTGTAATTTTTACCATCGCTTAGCACAAAAACAGAAAGCTCAATGCCCTCTAAAAAATCTTCGATTAATACCTTATTGCCTGCTTCTTTAAATTTTTTATCTATCAAAATATCTTGCAGAGCAAGTTCGGCCTCATCAAAATTTTGAGCAATGATAACCCCTTTGCCTGCAGCCAAGCCGTCAGCTTTAAGCACCAATGGGTAGGCGTGGTTCTGAATATAAGCTAGGGCATCATCGTACTGCATAGCGGTAAATGTTTCAGATTTTGCCGTAGGTATTTTATACTTGTTCATAAAAGCCTTCGAAAAATCTTTGCTTCCTTCTAATTCTGCTCCAGCTTTATCCGGGCCAATAATTATTAGGTTATCAAATTCTTTTTTTGCTCTAAAATAGTTTACAATTCCTTGTACCAAAGGGTCTTCAGGGCCAACCACTAATAGGTCGATTTTATGAGTTAAAAGAGACTTCTCCACCTCCTTAAAATTGGTAGGAGCAATGGCTAAGTTTGTTGCGATGGATTGCGTGCCAGCATTACCAGGTGCTACAAATAGATTACTGCACTTAGGGCTTTGCTTTATTTTCCAAGCAAAGGCATGCTCTCTTCCGCCAGAACCAAGTATTAAAATATTCATTGTGCAAATATGAAACTAGCCTGATTAATTTGCATACATTGATAAGAATTTTATGCGCATTAATCTGATTTCATCTTCGGAGTAATCTTCTAAGTATTCCTCTTCCAATGCAGCTTCAACATCGCCAGATTCATCGTTTAAGAAAAAATCTAAAATTTCTTCTTGTTTTTCATCGTCAAGCACTTGATCCATGTAATAATCAAGATTCAACTTTGTGCCTGAGGATACAATATGTTCAATTTCATCCAAAAGGCCATCCATGCTCATTTTTAACGATTCGGCTACCTCTTCCAACTCAAGCTTTTTATCTATTTGCTGAATAATAAATACCTTATGCTTTGACTTATTGGCTGTGGTTTTTATCGTTACATCCGCAGCCGTAATAATGTCATTATCTTCAACATATTGCGCTATGAGTCGCACAAAGTCAGCCCCAAACTTGGTTGCTTTTCCTTTTCCTACCCCAGTAATGGTTGTTAGCTCCTCAATGGTACAAGGGTATATGGTGGCCATTTCCTCCACCGAAACTTCTTGAAAAATAACATAAGGAGGCAAATTTTCGTGTTTGGCAACATTCTTACGTAATGCTTTAAGCATTGCGTAAAGCTTTTCATCGTAGGCTGTTGCTTCAATGGGGGTTGAGTCTATCTCTTCATCTTCCTTTTTTAGGTTATCAAAATCATGATTTTTAAAGAGGGTAAGAGACCGTGGTTCTTTAAGAAAATCTGTTCCTTTTTTGGTTATTTTAATAACCCCAATATTTTCAATATCCTTTCCTAGTAAACCTGCCAACATAGTTTGCCGAATAACCGACCTCCAAAAATCTTCAGTTTCAGTGTTTCCTTTCCCGTAAAGGTCTAATTTATCGTGTTTATAACTAAGTACATATTCGGTAGGAGTTCCTTTAATAACATCAACCAAATGCAGCATCCCAAAGCGTTTTTCGGTGGCCATTACTGTTTTTAATACCAGTTCAACGCAATCCTTGCCTTCGTATGGTTCGGTTGGATGTTTGCAATTATCGCAATTATCGCAATCGTCTTTCGAAAACTCTTCGCCAAAATAATGAAGCAATTGCACTCGCCTGCAAACGGCCGATTCGGCAAATGAAGTTATTTCTTGTAAAAGCAACCTTGCATTATCTCTTTCTTGTATGGGTTTGTCTTTATTAAATTTATCAAGTTTGCTAATGTCGTTATGGCTAAAAAACATAAGGCACCTGCTGTCAATTCCATCTCTGCCTGCTCTACCAGTTTCTTGGTAATAGCCTTCCAACGATTTTGGCACATCGTAATGTACTACAAAGCGCACATCTGGTTTATCAATACCCATACCAAAAGCAATAGTGGCTACAATTACATCAATGTTTTCATTTAAAAACCCATCTTGATTGCCCACTCTTGTAGCCGATTCTAAACCAGCGTGGTAAGGAGCCGCATTTATATCGTTTACTCTTAAAAATTCAGCAATTTCTTCTACTTTTTTACGGCTAAGGCAATACACAATGCCTGATTTACCTTTTTGTTCTTTTACAAATCGAATTAATTGCTTTTTAATATCTTGTTTAGCCCTAACTTCATAATATAAATTAGTTCTATTAAAAGAAGACATATAGAGAGAAGCGGCCTCCATATTCAGGTTTTTCTGAATATCGATTTGAACTTTTGGGGTAGCCGTTGCTGTAAGGGCTATAATGGGGTGCTCACCCAGTTGTTGCACTATTGATTTTATTCTTCGATATTCTGGCCTAAAGTCGTGTCCCCATTCAGAAATACAATGGGCTTCATCTACGGCAATAAATGAAATGTTGGCTTTAAGTAAAAACTCTACTGTTTCCTCTTTGGTTAAAGATTCGGGTGCTACATAAAGAAGTTTAACTTTTTGTTCAATAGTTTCTTTTTTAACTATTCTGGCTTCTGTTTTTGAGAGGGTAGAGTTTAAAAATCTTGCATTTATCCCTAAAGCTTGTAGTTGATCTACTTGGTTTTTCATTAATGCAATAAGTGGCGAAATTACAATGGCAGTGCCTGGTAGCACCATTGCGGGTAGCTGGTAGCATAACGATTTGCCAGCTCCTGTGGGCATAATTACAAACGTGTCGTTTCCCTCTAATAGGTTTTTTATAATAGGCTCTTGTGTTCCTCTAAACCCATTAAACCCAAAAACTTGTTTTAGTATATCTTTTGTTTTTTGCTCTAATTGCTCGTTCATCTAACTCTTTACTTATTTTTCTACTTCTATTAGAACCACTGCACTTTTTTTAACCTAGCTAACAGCCTTAATTTAAATAGTTAATTCCCCAGTTTATATGAAGATACATATTTTTTAGTAAGAATGGTATTATTAAAATTAAATTTTTCGTAACCGTTCAGGTATTATAACTGCCTATTTTAGCCACAGCTTGCCTAAACTGGCAAGGCAGGCGTAGCGAAGGCATAAAGGCAGCAACCCGATTTCTATTGGGTTGCACAAAGAAATAGGATTTTTTAGTGCTTCTTTGTGTCTTAGTGGCAATTTTTCAAATTTGAAATTCAAGCCCACACCTTTTTATATTGAGTGGAAAAGAGGGGAGAAAAATTAGTAGAATGAATAAGAATACGTTTGTAGTAATAATGGCAGGAGGGGTAGGTACTCGGTTTTGGCCTTTTAGTAGAGCCTATAAACCAAAGCAATTTTTAGATATTATAGGTTGTGGAAAAACCTTAATTCAACTCACCTTTGATCGGTTTAAGGAGCAAATACCTTTGGAAAACATTTATGTGGTATCAAATGAGCGGTATAAAAATCTTATTAAAGAGCAATTGCCCGCTTTAACGGATGATCAAATTTTATTAGAGCCTTTTCAACGTAATACAGCACCTTGTGTAGCATACGCTAGTTATAAAATTGCAAGCAAAAACCCGGAAGCAACTATTATTGTAACGCCTTCGGACCATGCTATTTTTAATGATGCTGAGTTTATGAGCACAATTAACAGTGCCCTTGCATTGAGTAGTTCAGGCGAAAAATTGGTAACGATTGGTATTCAACCGCACAAGCCAGAAACAGGCTATGGGTATATCCAATATACGCATGAGGCTACTAATCAATTACCTGAAGCAAAAAAGGTAAAAACCTTTACTGAAAAGCCAGAGCTAGAGTTAGCAAAAAAATTCTTAGAAAGCGGTGATTTTGTATGGAATGCAGGTCTTTTTGTTTGGCAGGCAAGCTCAATAATTAGAGCTTTTGAAAAATACGATAAGGACAATGCGCTTTTGTTTAAAGAAATAAAGGAAGCCTATTATACACAAGAAGAAACTATTAAAGTGCATGAGGCGTATTCTCAAGCCAAAAATATTTCTATCGATTATGCCATTCTTGAAAAGGCTGATAATGTGTGGGTAGTGTTAGGAGACTTCGGCTGGTCAGATTTGGGTGCTTGGGATTCTCTTTACGAACTGAGAGAAAAAAATAAAGAGGCCAATGTAATCGAAGGAAACGTGACTACTTATGAGGTGAAAAATTGTATTATAAGTGGCTCTAAGGATAAGCTTATTGTTGTTGAAGGGCTGGAAAATTATTTAATTGCCGACAATGGAAACTCCTTGCTTATCTGTAAAAGAGGCAATGAGAACCAAATGAGAACCATTGTAAAGGATGTAAAACTAACTAAAGGGGATGAATATCTTTAAGGTTTTTAGGAGATGAAAGTTAATATTGGAACAGCTAAAAAAGGCAGTAGTTTTTGAAACTAAGGCGTAACTTTGCCTACCCAATGTAAAGTTTAGAATTATGCGATACACACCTCCCTCAAAACAATTATACATTAAAAACAGAGCCAAATTAGTGGCGAAATTAGCTCCTAAATCGGTGGCTGTTTTTAACTCAAATGATATTATGCCTACCAATGCCGATGGCGTAATGCCTTTTAAGCAAAATAATGACTTGCTTTATTTTACGGGCATCGATCAAGAGGATACTATTTTATTGGTTATGCCAGACTACCCTGTTAAGAGCCAACGCGAAGTTTTGTTTTTAAAGGAAACAAATCCGCATATTGCTATTTGGGAAGGGCATAAATTTACCAAAGAAGAAGCGCGGGCATTATCAGGGGTAGAAACTGTTTATTGGGTTTCTGAATTTGAGCAAGTGTTGAATGGCTTAATGGTAGAGGCGGAGCATGTGTATATTAATTCGAATGAGCATACGCGTGCCATGCTTGAGGTGGAAACTAAAGACGATCGGTTTTCTAAATGGTGTCATCAAAAATACCCGAATCATAATTATAAGCGTTCAGCTCCTATTATGCACGAGTTAAGGCCGGTAAAAGACCAAGAAGAAATAGAGATGCTTCAAGTGGCCTGTGATATTACCGAAGCAGGCTTTAGACGAATTTTAAAATTTGTAAAACCCGGTGTAAATGAGTATGAAATTGAGGCAGAATATCTGCACGAGTTTGTTCGGAGTAAGTCGATGGGGTTTGCCTATCAACCAATTATTGCCAGTGGATTAGATTCTTGTGTGCTTCATTATGTAGAAAATAGAAAGAACTGCAAAGATGGTGATATTTTACTAATGGATGTAGCAGCCGAATATGGGAATTATAATGCCGATATGACAAGGGCTATTCCTGTAAATGGAAGGTTTACTGATAGGCAAAGAGCGGTGTATGATGCCGTACTCCGTGTTAAAAATGAAGCCACCAATATGCTAAGGCCAGGCACTATTATTAACGATTATAACAAGGAAGTTGGTTTGGTAATGGAAAAGGAGTTACTGGGGTTAGGCTTAATAGATAAAACCGATATTAAAAACCAAGATTCTGCGAACCCTGCGTTTAGAAAATATTTTATGCACGGCACTTCGCACTTTTTAGGCTTAGATGTACACGATGTAGGCAATTTTTACACGCCAATTACAGAAGGTATGGTATTTACGGTGGAGCCTGGCATTTATATTCCCGAAGAAAACTTCGGTATCCGACTGGAAGATAACGTGGTAATTGAGAAAAATGGGGTTTTAAATCTTATGCAAAATATCCCAATAGAAGCAGATGAAATAGAGACTTTGATGAATGCGTAAAGTTTATTGCAACAATACTTGCACACCAATCAATACTAGCGTGAGTTTTTAATCTAATCTTACGTTCTTAGGTTAAAGATAACCTCCAATGTATCTTTTGCTTTTTGGGTGAGTCCTTTATAGTTAAAATTTCCATTGGCATCTTTTACAAATAGCTTAGAACCCATACCCACACAATGCACGCCTGCACTAAACCAGCCTTTTAAGTTGTCAATGGTAGGCTCAACACCTCCAGTAGGCATAATGCTTGTCCACGGAAAAGGGCCTTTAACAGCCGCTACAAATGATGGGCCGCCTACCTGCGAACCAGGAAAAATTTTAACCACCTCAGCACCCAACTCTTCTGCATAAGATATTTCGGTAAGCGAACCACAGCCTGGCGACCAGGCAATTTTTCTGCGATTACACACCTTTGCCATTTCGGGGTTTAGAATAGGCGATACAATAAAATTTGCTCCATTTTGGATGTACAACGAAGTGGTTCCTGCATCTATAATAGAACCAACTCCCAAAATCATTTCTGGGGTATGCTTAGTGGCATATTTAGTAAGTGCATTAAACACCTCATGGGCGTAGTCGCCCCGATTGGTAAACTCAAATACTCTAATTCCCCCATCGTAGCAGGCTTTTAATATTTTTTTACATACGTCAATATCTTTATGGTAAAAAACAGGCACAAGTCCGGTTTCTTTCATTTTGAGGGCTACCTCAATTCGTGTAAATCTTGCCATTTGTTTATTTTTTAAATTAGTTAGCTTTCGCCTATAAACTCCACTAAGCAAAAATCAAATAATAAATACCTGTCTGCCGACCGGCTGAAATCTCAATATTAAATAATTGCGTTTTGGAGTTTATTTGTGCTTTGATTTTTGATAATTGTGCTTTTTAAAAACATTTACTTTTTATGGACAGACATTATTTACCTTGCAACTCTTCCGGAGGCATCTCCGCCCATTAATTTTTCTACTTCGCTTACAGTAACCAAATTAGCATCGCCTTTTATGGTATGCTTTAAGCACGAGGCTGCTACTGCAAAATCAAGTGCATTTTGATCGCCTTTAGGATATTTTAACAAGCCGTAAATAAGGCCTCCCATAAACGAATCGCCCCCACCCACTCTGTCAACAATATCGGTAATTTGGTATTGTGCCGATTCGTACATTTTTGTGCCATCGTACAAAACCCCTGCCCAGGTATTATGCGAAGCAGAAATGGAGCCCCTTAATGTAGTTATCACTTTTTTGGCTTTTGGAAACTTCTCCATCATTTGCTGGCAAACTGATAAGAAAGCCTCTGCCTTTACATTATGTCCTTGGGTGGTAATATCCAGTCCGTCAGGTTTAATGCCAAAATGTTTTTCGGCATCTTCTTCGTTGCCTAAAATAATATCGCAGTAGGAGGTAAGCTCGGTCATAATAGCTTCCGGTTCTGCGCCATAGTTCCAAAGCTTGGCTCGGTAATTCAAATCCGTTGAGATGGTAATGCCTAAGTCAGAAGCTACCTTAACGGCCTCTAAGCACACATCGGCTGCCCCTTGCGAAATGGCTGGGGTTATGCCTGTCCAATGAAACCAGCCTGCTCCTTCAAATACCTTGTGCCAATCGATCATACCTGGTTTTATTTCAGCTATGGCTGAATGCGCCCGATCGTAAACCACCTTGCTGCCCCTGCTTACTGCTCCAGTTTCTAAAAAATAGATACCAAGGCGGTCGCCTCCAAAAATAATATTGGAGGTATTAACCCCTCTTTTACGCATTTCCATTAAAGCGCATTCTCCAATGTCATTTTGTGGCAGCCGGGTAACAAAATCAACCGGCACACCGTAATTGGCTAAAGACACTGCTACATTAGATTCGCCCCCGCCATACACAACCTCAAACGAGTTGGTTTGCGAGAACCTAAGAAACCCCGGTGGAGCCAGCCTGAGCATTATTTCTCCAAATGTTACTACTTTTTTCATGTATTTATACCTTTATTTTCAATGGTCAGCTGCCTGCCTAATCAGTCAAGATAAAGAATCTATATATGATTCTATCTGTCGTTAGATATGACATCACCTTTTGTGCATTAGTATTTTTTAACATATTGTTTATCTTGTGATATATTTAACCGTGTACGTTAACGATTATCAAAAATGCAATAATTTGGATACAAAATCAAAATTATTCATAGAAATTATAGATTTTTGCCATCAATGAAGAAAATTACCATTAAAGAAATTGCCAAATTGGCAAGGGTATCGGTAGGTACGGTAGATCGTGTATTGCACAATAGAGGAGAGGTTGCCGAACTAACTAAGCAGTTGGTGCTAAAGATTGCCAAAGAAGGAAATTATTCTACTAATGTATTTGCCCGTAATCTTAAACTTAACAAGGTATATAATTTGGCTGTAATACTGCCTAACGATAATGAATACTGGGAAATGCTGAATGCCGGAATTAAACAAGCTGCGGCTGAGTATGAATCGTTGGGTATGCAACTGAGTTTCTTTACTTTTAACAGGCACAATAAAAACTCCTTTATTACCAAATCAAATCAAGCGATAAAGTCTATGCCCGATGGTGTAATAATGGCCCCCTTGCTGGAGGAGGAGACAAAAGGTATTTGCATACAACTCAACCGACAAAATATTCCGTTTGTGTTTGTGGATTCAAACTTAGCGGATGTATGCCCATTAACTTTTATTGGGCAAGATACTCGTAAAAGTGGATACCTTGCTGCCAAATTACTTAATTATGGATTTCCGCAAGGGCATAGTGCGTTTATAGTTAAGCTTACTGATTTTGACAGTATAAATAAAACCAATGCCGAAAGAATAGAAGGGTTTAGAAAATACTATACCGATCATAATTTTGACTCCGAGCTTGTTAAAGAGATTACTGAAAGAGACGAGGAAATAGCGATAAAAAACTTAATAAAAAATGGCTCAACTGCTCATTTTTTTTCGCCTAATTCCAGGGCATACCAAATAGCTGATTTACTTGCTGTTAATAGTAGCCAGCATAAGTGTAGAGTTATTGGGTACGACCTTATTAGAAAAAATTTAGATTGTTTGGAAAATGGAAGTATTGATTTTATTATTCATCAGAACCCAAGAATGCAGGGTAATTTGAGTATTCAGGCATTTTATAAGCACTTAATTTTAAAAGAGGGGGTAGAACCAATTCAAAAATTGCCTTTAGATATAATTACTAAAGAGAATGTTGAGCTTGAATAGAAAAGTTAATAAGTACATTATTATAAAGGTTAATAGTAAAGTTTACTTGCTCCATCAGAAATTTTTATATCGTAAAAAGTGGCTTCTTTTCCGGTTTTTAATTTATAGTGGCTGGCTGCGGTAGTTTTAAAACTATCCAGCCCTTTAGATTTTATTAAATTAATGGTGCAACCGCCAAAGCCACCGCCCATCATGCGAGCGCCTACAACAGCAGGATGCTTTTTAGCAAAATCGGCTAAAATATCCAGTTCGGTACAGCTAACTTTATACTTATTTTTTAACCCTTCGTGCGATTGAAACATGAAGGAGCCAAGCAATTTCATATCCTTATTTTTAATAGCTTTTATGGCTGCTAATACACGGTTGTTTTCGTTTATCACAAATTCGCAACGGTCATACACATCTTGAGAAATAGAAGATCTTACCTCTTCCAAATCTTTGAGGTTTGCATCGCGCAAGCTTTTCACATTTCTATTCTTAGCTTGAATGGCCTTTACACCTGCTTCGCATTCTATTTTTCGGGTGTTATACGCAGTAGATGCAAGCGAGTGTTTTACCTTGGTATCGCAAAGCAGTAGGCTATATCCATCAAAATCACCCTTAATAGTTTCATGCTCAAGCGAGCGGCAATCAATTTTAATAAGGGCATCTTTTTCGCCAAAAATACAAGCATACTGATCCATAATGCCACAACTTACGCCCACAAAATCATTTTCGGAGCTTTGTGCCATAAGTGCTATCTCAACTTTGCTTAGCCCCAGCTCAAAAAACTCGTTAATGGCCATTAAAAAACCACAGGATAAAGCCGCAGAAGACGAAAGCCCTGCTCCCAAAGGGATATTGCCTCCAAATGAGCATTTAAAAGGAGCTATTCTACTATTTTTTTTGGTTAACTGGTCAATGATACCTGCACAGTAATTAACCCATTCAATCCCTGATTTAATGTTGTTTTTTGGGCTGATTTCTACCGTTTCATTAAGGTCTGTTGCTGTTAATTCTATCATTGAACCAGTAGTTGGCTCAATGGTAAATTCAATGGCTTTATCTATGGCGGCAGGCAATACGAAGCCCATATTATAATCTGTATGCTCGCCAATCAGGTTAATCCTGCCAGGAGACCGTACTGTTAATTTATTTTTCATTCTTTCTCTTATTTCTTAAGGTTTTAAAATGCAAAAACAGCTATTATGCTTATGTAGTGTCTCTAAGTGCGTATTCCACTTCAATTTTGTCCTTTTTCTTGCACAAGAGAATCCCAATTGATGAATTATCTCCTTGTCTTTTTAATTGACTGTCAACAGCAGATAAGTAAAAGTTTAAATTTCCTGCAAATTCTGGTTTAAATTTTCCTGCTTTTAATTCAATTACTACGTAACACCGTAGTTCCATATGGTAAAACAGCATGTCAATAAAATAGTCACTATCACTTATTTCTATTTTATATTGCCTTCCCAGAAATGCAAACCCTTTTCCAAGTTCTAATAAAAAATTTGTAATATTTTTTACCAGTTCATTTTCAATTGCAATTTCCAGTGCATCGTCTTGAAGTCCGATAAAATCAAAATTGTAAGGGTCTTTTAATATTTCGGATGCAAGTTTTGATTGTTCTGATGGAAGTGTTTGTGTGAAATTATTGTCAGTGATACCAAACCGACTATAGAATTTGTTTTCAATTTGAATTTCCAACGTATCCCTGTCCCATCCATTTTTTATCGTCTCGTTGCAATAAAACTCTGCTTCTTCTATGTTTTTTATCTTTGTAATAATCAAACGGTTATGCCCCCAAGGGATTTGTGCCACGCTCTGTGGCACAAATTGATATTTTGTTGAATAAAATTTATACCATTGCCTAATTGCATAAATGTTTCTGCGTGAAAATCCCTTAATTTCAGGAAACTCATGTTTTAATTCAAGGGCTGTTTGTTCAATGAATTTACTTCCCCATTTTGATTTTTCTTGTTTTTCCGAAATGTCTTTTCCAATTTCCCAATACATTTCAAGAAGTTGGGAGTTAATAGAATGTGCTACCTTTCTGCGGGCTTCATGAATTTTAGATTTTAATTCTGCAATCCAATTTTTATAGTCTGATAGATTTAACTCTGCTTCCATTTTTCAAAAATAAAACATCTTTTGATTAGTTTTTATGTTTCCTGAAACTGGTAATTTTTACCAGAAAAAAGCATATAAAAATGTAAGGATAAGCATAATTAGCATAGCCGAAATATTAAACGCAGGGCTGGTTCTGAACAACTCTTTTGTTATAGATATTCCTTTTTCGTCATCTTTGCCCTTGCCTTCGAGCCTGCTTATGCCTGCAATAACT
>JALSJD010000198.1 GCA_026989535.1 Cyclobacteriaceae bacterium | reverse complement strand
AATTTTCTCTATTCTTTGAAATAAAAAATGTAAAAGAAAACTGCAACGATGGTAGAGGGAAAAATTAATGCTTAAAGCTAGAAATGAAAGGAAATCTCTTACAGCCTTATAGCGTCGCAGACACATAACGCCTCATTCAGCTGATCCACTGAAAAACTGGCATGAGGATTTTTAAAACAACAAAACTATACCATAATAAGATGATTCAGAAGAAACCCGACGTAAGTGGGTCAGATGCAATGACTTGTTATGTGTCTTTAATTTACCTGTGGTTAAGCATGCGCTAATACTAGATTTTGTAAAATAGATTGCATGACCATAATACAACTAAAAAAAATAACTAAAATTAACCAAATAATGTTTTGGGCTTGTTTGTTTATTAGCATTTTAGTTTTGTATTTTAATTTATATACCTTCGTTCCTACTGAATCAACGATGATTGGAGCATATATAATTTCAGGGGTTTACATATTGAATATGGCTGTAGTATCTACCCTTCTGTGGCGCTATAAAATATACCCACCAGAATATGAAGAAAAATTAACTATAAAAGACATTTTTATTCACTTTGATAATGACTTAGGATTAACTCTTGTTTTTACATTTATTGCTGGCCTTTTTCTTGCAACTACCTTGATATTTGCAGTCTCAGGTTTATATACGAGCACATTTGGAACTGAAACAGAAACAACAGAAGTAGTATTATATAAAATCGCACATACGCAAAATCGTGGTTTTAGAGGGGCTACTGGTAAAAGTGGAATATATTCAGCAAAACTCACTAATATAAATAAAAGCATAAATATTTCTGTTTCTGATTACTACTTTCTAAAAAAAGGAAGTAAAGTTAAAATCATTGGAAAGAAATCTTTTTTTGGTTTACTTATAAATAAATTTACAAGAGCTTGATGCCTGTGATTATGCTTTTGCGTCGCAGACACATAACGCCTCATTCAGCTGATCCACTGGAAAACTGGCACGAGAATTTTTAAAACTACAAAACTGTACCACAATTCGTTTTGTCCGAAGAAGCCCGACTTAAGTGGGTCAGATGTAATGACTTGTTAGCTTTTTTATTATTCAAGAGACCAACTAGAAACTCCTGGGTCGCACTTTCCTTCACCACTACACTCACCTTCTGTTATTACCACTAACATATTATTATGTATATCGTGAAACTCAAAACGGCAAGGCGCAGTGCCTGTTCCAGCGCAACTCTGAACTTCATGCCATCCGTTATTATGGTATATGTCATTATCCTGACCATACTGTGAAATATCTTGCCATCTTGTGTTATTTCCTTGCCAACCAGCATCAAGAATTATTTTTCTAGCTTCAGAATAGTTCATACTTTGACGTAAGGCTTTGAGACCCGAAACATCGGCTGTTGGCTTTTCATTTTTCTTTGTGCTCTTTGATAAACAACTATCAGAATAAGCATAAGGGTTTTTATTATCATTTTGTGCACACCACGAATCTCCTTTTTCATATCTGCACTCAGGTGATTTATTTTTGTCGGGAAGGCATTTTGCAAAAGCTACTCCCACTATGAAAGGAAGGCTTATAATTACTATAGTTTTTAAAAATTTCATTTTTTTCCCTTTTTATTTTAGTTTAATGTAACCCTGTTTTAATTGACTGCTTATAAACAACATTAGTTTAAATTATAGATTTTCTTGAGCTTTAAATAAACTAAAAATGTACACCCCCCCTGTTTTACACGGTTTTGTATGAGGAGAAGCCTTCTGT